>DASYEG010000187.1:0-7048 GCA_036499145.1 Micropepsaceae bacterium
AAACGAGTTCCAGACCTATTCCGCCGTGCTCAAGCGTGCGGGTCTGAAACCGCAGCAATTCGAACGCTATCGCCCATGGTTGGCCGCCGTCGTCGTGGGCCTGGCCTATCTGCACGGCGGCAATCTGGATTCGCTTCGGGGTGCCGATGACGATCTGATGGATTACGCCCGCGCGCATGGACGCCCGCTTGCCTATCTCGAAAGCGTCCGCGATCAGATGTCACTTCTCGTCAGCGGAGAAGAGTCCGACCATATCAAGGCCCTGAAAAGTCTGATCCTTGGCCTGCCGCGTTCACGCAATCAGGAAAGCGAACTTCTGGCGGGCTGGGCCGCAGGGGATGCCGAGGGCTTTGCCGCGCGGCTCGCGACCTATTTTCGCGGTCATGCCGAGGCGGAAGAATTGCTCATCGATGCGCGCAACCGCAACTGGCTGCCGGCGATCGAGGATTTCCTGGCGCGCCCCGCCGGCGGCACCGCCATGATCACGGTGGGCGCAGCCCATGTCGGGGGTCCCAAGGGGCTAATCGCGCTGCTGTGCCACGATGGCTATCCGGTCGAGCGTGTCCGCGAACGCAATGCGGGTGAGAATGCCTGCGGCACGGAGTCATAATCCATGCATCCTGCACGAACGATACGCCGGCTGGGTCTCGCGCTGTCATTCGCGCCGATAGCGCTCACGCCGGTCTTGGCTGCCGGCCCCGCCGCCACGGCGCAGACCTTTTTCGCACCCGATTCCACCGCGCCCGAGCTCGCGAACGCCTATCTGATGATGCATCCGGGCGACGCTTTGGAGATTTCCTCTTTTGGCGATCCGGCCAATCCGATGCAGATTCTTCATGCCTTCGGTCCGGTCTCACGATCGCGCGCTGGAGTATGCCGCTTCACCGCCACCCAGGTTTTTGCCCATCGATCGGATGATGGGACGATCTCCTGGGACAGCAAGCCGTCCAATCCGCGCGAGCATGCCGAGCCGCCTTACACGATGGCCGCCGTGGCGGGAAATCCGTGTCCCAAGCAGAACGACGACGCCTATGCCTCACTCGATGACGGCATTATGGATAGAGAGATCATCGCGATCTCCAATTTCTGGAAGGAGACCTCCGGATCGGAAAGCAAATTCGACGCGGCGTCGGTTTACTTGTCCTTAATCGTATCGCAGCGGGTGGCCGACGCATTCGCGGCCTTCCGGACGGCTCTTTTTCAGCCGGGCGGAAAGCCACCCCAGATGCAGGCCATATTCCGCGCCGGTGTGGACGGTTACGACCTGGCCTTTGGCGATGGCCGTTCGGCTTCGTCGAATTTCTTCCTGTCGATCTCCAAATCGGGCACCGGCTTTCAGGTGTTGAACTTCCAAACCCAGTTTTAAAGCGGATTTTCCGGGACTATTCGGGGGCCGCATATGGTTATGCATAACCATATGCATATTTCTTTATATCTTTCTTGCCCTCCGGCCGGGACGGCTGATATAGGACGGGCACCGAAACCCAGAAGAGCGCCCCCATGACCAAGCAGGATAGCCAGGATTACGCCGTCAAGGACATCGGGCTCGCCGAATGGGGCCGCAAGGAAATCGCCATCGCCGAAACGGAAATGCCGGGCCTGATGGCGACCCGCGAAGAGTTCGGGCCGGGCCAACCCTTGCGGGGCGCGCGGATCGCCGGCTCGCTGCACATGACCATCCAGACAGCGGTCCTGATCGAAACACTGACCGCACTGGGCGCGGAGGTCCGCTGGTGCTCGTGCAACATCTATTCGACACAGGACCACGCGGCATCGGCCATCGCGGCGGGCGGCACCCCCGTCTTCGCCTACAAGGGGGAATCGCTCCAGGAATATTGGGATTATTCGCGCCGCATCTTCGAATGGGCCGACGGCGGCACCCCCAACATGATCCTGGACGACGGCGGCGATGCGACGCTCTTCGTGCATCTGGGCCTTCGCGCCGAACAGGGCGACAAGGGTTTCCTGCGCCATGCGGCCAATGAGGAAGAAGAGGTCCTGTTCGCGCTCATCGCCCGCACGCTGGAAGAAAAGCCGGGCTGGTTCGCGGAGCTGGCAAAGAACATCCGCGGCGTGACCGAGGAGACCACCACCGGCGTGCACCGGCTTTATCAGATGCACAAGGAAGGCAAGCTGCTGTTTCCGGCCATCAATGTGAACGATTCCGTCACCAAGTCGAAATTCGACAATCTCTATGGCTGCCGCGAAAGTCTGGTGGACGGCATCCGCCGCGGCACCGATGTGATGATGGCAGGCAAGGTCGCGATGGTCGCGGGCTTCGGCGATGTCGGCAAAGGCTCGGCCGCATCCCTGCGCAATGCCGGCTGCCGGGTGATGATCTCCGAAATCGATCCCATCTGCGCGCTGCAGGCCGCAATGGAAGGCTATGAAGTCACCACCATGGACGATGCCGCACCGCGCGCCGACATCTTCGTCACCGCGACCGGCAATCTCGACGTCATCACCATCGAGCATATGCGTGCGATGAAGGATCGCGCCATCGTCGCCAATATCGGCCATTTCGATTCGGAGATTCAGGTCGGGAGCCTGCGCAATTACAAATGGCACAACGTCAAGCCGCAGGTGGACGAGATCGAATTTCCCGACGGCAAGCGGTTGCTTCTGCTGTCGGAAGGGCGCCTCGTCAATCTCGGCAACGCCATGGGCCATCCCTCCTTCGTGATGAGCGCATCCTTTACCAATCAGACGCTGGCGCAGCTCGAAATCTTCTGCAATCCCGGCAAATACGAGAAGAAAGTCTACACGCTGCCCAAGCATCTGGATGAGAAGGTCGCGCGCCTGCATCTGAACAAGATCGGCGCCAAGCTGACCGAAATGAGCGACAAGCAATCGACCTATATCGGCGTGGCGAAGGACGGCCCCTTCAAGCCAGACCATTACCGGTATTGAGCGGGAAAAACGCTCCACCTCTTTCTGAAAGGTGAAGCGGCTGAGAGGTGAAGCGGCTTTTATTTCTTGAACACCGCGTCGATGCCGGCCTGGGCGCAGGCCCGGTCGTCAGTCGAGCCACCGATGCCGATGGCGCCTGCCACCTGACCGTCGATTAAGATCGGCAATCCGCCGGGGGACAACACGTAGCCACCGGCGACCGCATTGACGGTCGCCACAAACGGCCCCCGCGTCTCGGCGTTGCGGACATAGGCGTCGTTCGGCTGACCGGTGCGCACAGCGGCTTCGGCCTTGGCCAACGCCGGCTTCACCGTGAACATGGGCGTGCCCTGCATGCGATAGAAATAGAGCGGTGTCACGGTCTCGTCCAAAACCCAGACGCTCACATGCCAGCCCTTGGCTTTGGCATAGGCTTCGCAGCCCTCGGCGATTTTGCGTGCCGCGTCCGCGCTGATCACCTTTTTCTCGACAACCATCTGCGCCGAGACGCTGCCGGCGGCGAACGGCGCCAATGCGAGCGCCAGAAGGCATGCATATCGTTTCATTTATTGGATCTCCCCTGTGACACGCCCATCATAGCGCAGCTTCGCGCAAAGACCGCGCAGACCGGTCAAGCTGCCGCTTGTACCCGATTGAAACAGAAGCCTGACGGCAGTCTTTGCGGCTTGTGTAAACTTTAAGCCTTTACACTTTTTTAACCATACTCTCTTGCAGCCCAGGTGCAGCCTCGTATCATCTTGATTCTTCAATGATTCGCCTAAACGGCGAGCGGGGCAGCGGGCATGGGTCCCAAAGCGGGCCAAATACGACAAAAGCCTAAAGAGAGGGGGAAACGGGCTGGAAGTCTTTCGTGGGGGACGTGTGCCGGCTTTTTTGCTGTCACGTTGCGTCCCGCGTTCGCCGCTGACGCCGAACGTCTTTCACCCGACACCGTGCAATTTGCCATTGTGTTGGCAGCAGCCGCCTTGGCGTTGGCGGGAGGCCTGTGGGCGCTTTCCGAATATCAGAGCACACGCCATTTACGGCAGGCCCTGCGCATTGCAACCGCGCGTGCGCGTACGTTTCTTGCGGCGCGCGATGCCTGGCTGTCGGCGGAGCGTGAAGCGCTGCTCGTATGGGGCGCCGACATGGCCGAACCGCTCAGCTTCGGAGAAGGCGCTGAGCTGATGCAAGCCTGTCTCGGCGGCGCGCAGGCACTGGAGCTGTCCACCGCCCTGGACGAACTCGCCGCCAATGGCACGCCCTTCGCACTCACATGCGGCACCGCCGCCGGACGAAAAATCGCAGTACGCGGCCGCCCGGCTGGGGGACATTTGACGGTCTTCTTCGACGCGGACAGCCGCGAAGCTCCGTCATCGCTCGACTTTCGCGGCGCGCTGAACGCATTGCCGCTGCCGGTATGGATTCGCGGCAAGGATCAGGAGCTTGCGTTCGTCAATCGTGCCTTTCTCGCCGCCGCAGGAACGACGGAGGAGGACGCGCTCAAATCCGGCATTGTCTTCGACCGGTCGGAACGCGATTTGGCTTCTACTGCGCATTCGAGCCCCGAAACCGTCCAAGCCAAGCGTTTCGCTTTGGTGGCCGGCCAGCGCCGCGCGCTCAGTTTCACTCTCGCCTCACTTCCCGAAGGTGGCGTCGCGGGCGCGGCCCTGGATGTGACGGATGTTGCAGAAGCCGAAACGCGCTTGCAGCGGCACATAGACGCCAATTCCGACATGCTGCATGGGCTTGCCACCGCGATCGTCATCTTCGGCTCGGATCAGAGAGTCAATTACTTCAACCATGCCTTTGTCCGCCTATGGGGGCTTTCCGAAGTTTGGCTGGAATCCCGTCCGCGTCATGGCGACCTCCTCGACAAATTGCGGGAGCTTCGCCGCCTGCCCGAACAATCCGATTTTCGCGCCTGGAAGCAGACGCGGACGAGGCTTTTCGAACGCCGCGAAACCTATCCCGAAGAGCTCTGGCACCTCCCGACCGGCCAGACCCTGCGTGTGACCCCCCGCCAGCATCCGATGGGCGGCGTGGTCGTACTGTATGACGATGTGAGCACCCAGTTGAGACTGGAAAGCTCGTACAACACACTGATCAAGGTGCAGAAGGCGACGCTCGATGCGCTGCACGAAGGCGTCGCCGTGTTCGGACCCGACGGGCGGCTCAAGCTCTACAACGCCGCCTTTGCCCGCATCTGGCGCATGGAAGCCGATGAGCTCGCCGGTGAACCGCATCTGCAGCGCATTTCCGAAGCCTGCGCGGGGCGGTTCGGCAGAGACCGAAGCTGGGAGATCGTGATCGCGAGCGTGACCTCGGCGACTCCGGAGCGCAACCGCGAATGGGGCGAAATCCAGCGTTCGGACGGCACCGTCGTCGCGCTCAATATCGCGCCCTTGCCCGATGGGGCGACCCTGTTGAGCTTTGCGGATGTGACCGATCGCTTCCGCATCGAATCGGCCTTGCGTGAGCGCAACGAAGCGCTCGAAGCGAGCGACAATCTGAAGTCGGAATTCGTCAAACGCATGTCCTATGAACTGCGCACCCCGCTGAACTCCATCCTGGGATTCGCCGAAATGCTGAAAAGCGGCATTCCCGGAGAGCTGAACGCACGTCAGGGCGAATATGCGACCGCGATCGTGTCGGCATCCAATGTGCTGCGCAACCTCGTCAACGACGTGCTCGATCTATCGCAGATCGAATCGGGGACTATCGAACTCGAACTGGAAAAACTCGATTTCTACGGTCTCCTGTTCGGCATCGCCGAACACGCGCGCGAATGGGCGACGAAGATCGGCCTGACCTTCGAGCTCGGCTGCAAAGAGGACAGCGGTCAGTTCGTCGGCGACAGCCGGCGCCTGAAACAGGTCGTCTTCAATCTGATTTCAAATGCACTCAAATACACGCCGGCGAATGGAACGGTGACGCTCACCGGCGAAGTTCATGCCGAAGATGTGTGGATTTCCGTCCAGGACACCGGGCCCGGCGTGCCAGCGGATTTTCTGCCGTCCGCCTTCGAACGTTTTACCGCAAGAGGAAATGCCGTGGGGCGCCCGGGCGTTGGACTGGGCCTTGCGCTCGTGAATCAGTTCGTCGAGCTTCACGGCGGCTGGGTGGAGATGGAATCCGATCCCGACGGGGGGACGCGCGTGACCTGTCACCTGCCCCGCGATCTCAACACACAGACGCTGAGAAAACCACCTGGAATCGCGGCGAACGGATGAACCGGCTTTACGCGGTTTAGCCGCTCAACTAGCTTGGCAACGCTCCAGGTGCAGCGCGTTCCCTCTGCGGTCCACGGAGATCACAGCATCGGGAGGATTTCATGGCATTGAAGAAATTCATCATAGAACGCGAGATACCAAAAGTCGGCACACTCGACCGCGCGCAGCTGCGTGAGGCTTCCGCCAAATCGAACGGCGTCCTGCGCGAACTCGGCACCGATATTCAATGGGTGCAAAGTTATGTGACGGACAATAAGATCTTCTGCATCTATCTCGCGACCGACGAAGGCAAAATCCGCACCCATGCCGAGATGAGCGGCTTTCCCGCCTCGAAAATCACAGAGGTCCGCAAGATCATCGATCCGACCACCGAGCGTGCCGATTAGCTATTGCGCGGCGGAACGGATGCCCGCGCCGGCGTTCAGGATTTCGACCAGACGATCCGCCGGCATGATGTCACCGAAGCGCACATAAAATGCCGCGAGCGAGGCATTGTGCATCTCGTCGTTCATGGCGGCATTCGCGTCCGTGACCATGATGGTACGGAAATTGCGCATCATGGCGTCGCGCGCCGTCGACTCGCAGCAGATGTTGGTGACGGTGCCGGTGACGACGACGGTCTCGATGCGGCGGGCCCGCAGCAGCGCCTCAAGATTCGACGATCCCTGGATAAAGGCGGAAAAGCGCGTCTTCTGCACAAAGATATCCTCGGACTTAGTGTCCAAGCCGGCCCACAGGGCATAGCCTTTCGATCCTGGGCTCATGGATTGGACGCGCGCCGCCGTACGCTCCGGGCCGTCCATCTCGACACGGATGGACCAGCTCTCCAGCGTTTCCGCCGTCGCCGCGTTCTGGATCCAAACCACCGCGCCTCCATTCTGCCGTATCGCGGCGGCGATCCGGTTGATGTTGGGCACAATCTCGAC
>DASYEG010000188.1:0-28990 GCA_036499145.1 Micropepsaceae bacterium
ATTTCGCGGGAATCGATTTCAACGGTCGCTACGATTTTGATTTGGACAGAGTGGGTTTGAATAATTTCGGATCGTTAAATATTGGTGCGGCCGGATTTTACGAAATTACGGATAAGAGCCGAACCGATGCGGCATCACCCATCATCGACAACTACGTCGGACAGAATTCAGGAAACCGGCTTCAGCGTGTTCGCTATCGGCTTGGTTGGGCCGACGACAGTTGGAGCATTACCGCCTTCGCAAACTATTTCGGCCATGGTGCCGTCAACGTCAACGGCAACAACCTGATCCCGCCGTGCTTCTACGCCGCCGGATTCTCGCCTGGCTCCTGCTTTGCAGGCTCGCCCTATTACGGACCATATGTGACGTATCCCAACTTCTCGCCTCCCACGGTCTATTTCGACTTAACGGTCGGATATCAAACCGGAGAAATTCCCGCGAACGAATACCTTCG
Source organism: Micropepsaceae bacterium (assembly GCA_036499145.1). Taxonomy (GTDB): domain Bacteria; phylum Pseudomonadota; class Alphaproteobacteria; order Micropepsales; family Micropepsaceae; genus CAIYRG01. The sequence goes on from DASYEG010000188.1 coordinate 455, forward strand.
CAATATAGGCGTTCAGCTCACCGTGAACGACATTTTCGACAAACAGCCGCCGTTCCAGGTCGGCGCGCGCGGTAGCGGGTCCATTCGCGCCTTCGATAATGCCTTCACAGACTTGCAACGGACGTTTACCATCACGGTGACGAAAGTCTGGTGATACGTGGCCGCAAACCATTGTGAACATGGCGAGCCGATTTCGCTGAAGACCTACTGCTTATTGCGGGGCCGGCTCGTCGGAATAGCAGCATCCCTTCTCTGCACCGCAGCGGTTTGGTCCGGCTTGCACGCGCAGCCTGTGGCGGGGCCGGATGGTACGGTACCCGACTTCTCGTCCAACAAGATGACTTGGGTTCTGATGAACGGCACCGCTTATTTCAGGGTGCCGGGCGACTCCGGCCCGGGTCCGATCGTAGACATGCCCGGCCACGAATATGTCGCTGACTACAACACGCGAGTGGCGGATACGAGCAACCCAATTCTGAAGCCGTGGGCCAAAAAGCTTATGGACATAAACAACAAACGGGTACTCGCCGGTGGCATTCCATTCTATCCCACGTCCCGTTGCTGGCCTGGCGGCGTCCCCGGTCTTTTACTCTACCCGGGAGAGCCCGTATTTTTTATTCAGACTCCAAAGGAGGTCTGGATTCTCTACCAGCGCGATTCCCAGGTGCGGCGGATTTATATGAACGTAGCGCACAGCAAGAATCCGAATTATTCGGTGTACGGCGAATCGGTTGGCCATTACGAGAGTAGCGATACGCTGATCGTCGATACAATTGGATTGGACGACAAGGGCCCGATTGACAGGTTCCGGACTCCACATACCAAGCAATTGCATGTCGTTGAGCGCTATACATTGAAAAATGGCGGCAAAAACATCGAGGTTGCGTTCACGGTCGAAGACTCCGGCGTATTCACTATGCCTTGGAAAGCCAAGGTGGATTTCGAGCGTGGAAAAGGCGCGCGGTCGGGTGGGCCTTGGGAAGAATCCATTTGTGCCGACGGTCCGCGGGATTATTTTGTCGACGATAAGGCCGGCGCAGTTCCGATACCGCAGGCAGAGAGACCTGATTTCTAGACGAAATAAATGGGTCGGTGAACGATGAGAACGAAGCGTCTATCATGGAGTTTATGGGAGCGGCCGGTGTCTGTGAAAGCCACGCTCCGAAGCACTGGTATGTTGGCGGTGACCATTGTGCTGTTGTTGGGCGGTGGATATGCGTTCGCTCAGTCAGGTGGACTTAATCCGCGTCTGTCGGGTGACATCGTTCCGGCGCCGAATGGCTACGAGGCAGTGGCCGTCAAATACATCGTCACGCGTTCGACTGACCTTTACATTAGCCCATTCATCTGGGCTGGGAAGGTCTTGGGTGTTCACCTTAATGCTGGTAAGTCCGTCGACGCACTCGCAAAGCTCAACGGTTACGACTGGCTTCTCGTTGGCAAGAACGGCACCGGAATCGGCTACGTCCCAATTTCGGCTCTGTCGCCAGTGAAATGACGCTTTCAGCACTCCGAGGAGAGACAATGAACTGGAAAACCCTTGGCCTTTTGAGCGCCATGGCAGCAGTGGTCGCTGTGATGCCCGCCGTCGCTCATCATTCCTATTCCATGTTCGCCTTGGACAAGAGCGTCACAATCAAAGGAACCGTCAAGGAGTTCCGATGGACCAATCCGCACGCCTGGATTTTAATGATGGTGCCGGATGCGCAAGGCAAATCCGAACAATGGTCCATTCAGATGGGAAGTCCAGGCAGCCTTGCTCGCCGGGGTTGGAATTCCAAGACGATTGCAGCGGGCGACAATGTTTCGATGACGCTGCATCCGGTCAAGGACGGCACCCATGGCGGGGAATACACGTCGATTACTTTGCCCAGCGGCAAGGTGCTCAACGACCTAATGGGAGGTCAGCATACCGGTGAAAATGACTGAGTTCTACGCGGGAGCTGTAATGTCTGAGCGAAGCCGTATGCCACCATGGCTTTTTGTGGTCTGGTCCGTGGTCCTGTCGGTGGCATTCCCGGCCGCCGCTGCCCAAGACCAAGCCTTGGGGCAGGATATCAACGGGATTTATTGGGTTAGCAACTATAGCGCCAAGATACAGCCGATCGACGGCGGCAACCCGCCGTACACGCCCGCGGCAACGGCGATCTATGAAAAGAACATAGCGGCGGCCAAGGCGAACACGCTCGAAGACAACGCCCGCAAATTCTGCGTGCCGGACGGCGTGCCGCGCTTTCTCGAAAGCCCTTACCCCTTCGAGATTGTGCAGACTCCCACTCGCAAAGAGATTCATATTCTCTATGAGCTCAATCACGGTGTCCGGCTAATCCAGATGGACAGACCGGTACCATCGGAGCAGGAACTGCTGGAGCTGCCCTATTATAGCGGCCACTCGGTCGGTCATTGGGAAGACGGCACTTTGGTCATCCAAACCGTCGGGTTCAACGATAAGACATTCCTCGACAATTCCGGTGCTCCGCATACGGATCAATTGCGCACGGTCGAACGGATACGCAAAATCAACGGCGGCAAGCAACTGGAGGATGTCATAACCATCCACGATCCTGGTGTGTTTACCAAGGATTGGAGTGCGCGGTTTGTCTATGAAAAGCGGACGGACATCCGCATTATGGATTACACCTGTGGAGAAAAACACCGAGATCTATCATCGGTGAAGGGCGTCCGAATTCCTTAGTTGCCGGATGGCACAGACGTGACGGGGAGAAAAACGATGCCCATAAGCCTAAGTCTCGCGTCGCGCTGCTTATTTCCTCGAGGTATTGTGGCGGGACTTCTTCTTTGCCTCGCATCGGTTTGGCCGGTCTCGGGTGCGCGACCAGCCGACAAGACGAGCAACGCCATACCGGATTTCTCGTCAGGCGATAGAACATGGGTGCTGACGAAGGGCACGCAATACTTGAAGGTGCCGGACGATTCAGGTCCAGGCCCCGTCGTGCAAAAGGGCAAGCCCTATAAGCATGACGTCGTTCCCAGGATCGCGGACACCAGCAACCCAATTCTGAAGCCTTGGGTCAAGAAGTTGATGGATATTAACAATGAGCGAGTGATCGCCGGCGGCCTTCCATTCGTGACTGCTTCGAGATGCTGGCCCGGAGGCGTTCCCGGTATCCTCATCTACCCGGGTGAGCCGTTAATTTTCCTGCAAAGTCCGGATGAGGTCTGGATCATCGGGCGCGATGAGCAGGTGAGACGGATCTATATGAACGCACCGCACAGTCAAAAGCCCAGTTATTCGGTCTATGGAGAATCGGTGGGGCACTATGAGAACGGCGACACGCTGGTTGTCGACACGATCGGATTGGATGATAGCGGTCCGATTGACCGGTACCGAACGCCGCACACCAAGCAATTGCACGTGATCGAGCGCTACACACTGATCAACGGTGGCAAGGATCTCAAAGTGGTTTTCAACGTCGAGGACCCGGGCACGTTCACGATGCCCTGGAAGGCGGAAGTGGACTTTGCGCGCGGCAAAGGAAATAGCGGCACTTGGAAGGAAAACGTCTGCAGCGAAAATACCGAAGATTTTTTCCTGGACGGTAGAAACGATGTTGTTCCGGAGCCGCATGCGGACAAACGTAATTTCTGAGTGGAATACGCGCGGCGAGGCCGGCCTTCCGGCGGACAAGTCCGCGCATGTCCGCTCGCCACAGACAGGCTGAGAATGATGATTTAACCCTTGGCCGAATGGTGCCTATTCGCGATCTCGACGGGGTGTGCCGGTGATGTGCCCAGATCACTGACTTGTCCGCCGAGAGTTTAGTCGGCACCAGCTTCGCTGCGGGCATTTGCAGGATCGACCATTCCTTCGTCAGGAGCATCCCATGAAGAAATCTTCTGCCTTCATTTGTGCTGCCGCACTCGTCCTGACCGGGTTCGCATCTCACGCCGCTACTGGGTATCATTTGATTAAATCGATCCCCATCTCGGGAGATTGGACTTGGGACTATATCGGTATGGATACCGCCCACCGGCACGTATTCGTCTCACACGGACCTGAGTTGGAAATTCTAAATGCGGACACCTATCAGATTGACGGCAAAATCGTCGCGCCCGGAGTCGACTTTTCTAAGCCCGAAACCCTCGCCGTCATGAATGTGCGCGGCGCAGCAGCCGCCGAAGACATTGGCCGCGGCTTCGTCCCCAATGCCCGGGATGGCTCGGTTTCCATATTCGACCTGAATACGCTGAAGGTCCTCGCCACCGTTAAAGTGGGTGAGAACCCCGACGGCTACCTCTACGACCCGGCGACTCACCGCGGCTTTACCTTCAGCAACAGAAGCAAGGGCGCCATCGCCGTGGACCTGCGCGACGCCAAACTTGCCGGCACGGTCCCGCTTGGCAGCAAGCCTGAAGGCGGCGCGGCCGATGGCAAGGGACATATTTTCGTAGACATGCAGGAAAAGGACGTCGTCGCGAAAATCGATTCGCGAAAACTGATGCTCGAACAAAGCTGGCCGACAGCGCCTTGCAAGCAGCCGACCAGTATGGCCATTGACACTAAGAACGACCGCCTGTTCATCGGTTGTCGCGGCACCTCTCCAATGCTCGTGGTGATGGATTCAACCAACGGCAAAATTGTCACTACCCTACCGATCGGGAACGGCACCGATGCGGCTGCCTTCGACGCCGAGAAGCGATTGATCTTTACCTCCAACGGAGGAGACGGCACCATCACGGTGGTTCAGGAAGAATCGCCGGACAAATTCGCTGTGGTCGATACGGTGAAAACCCAACCCGGGGCCCGGACCATGACGCTCGACACCAGGTCGCATAAGTTATTTTTGATCACAGCCAACCGGACTACGCCTCCCGCAGTCGCCGGCCAGCCGGCTCCGCGACCGCAGATGGTTGCGGGGTCCTTCCGTGTCTTAGTGGTCGGCGCGGAATAGAACGGAAGATCACGGGGGGCTTCAATTGCGCGTTCGTCCCCACGTAATGTCAGCGCGCCATCGAAGGTTCCGTGCGAAGGCTTGGCCGAACTTCAGCGTCCAGCAGCGAATTGTCTCGTAGCTGATGTCGAGCTCGGCGAGCATTTCCTCTGCGTCCCGCAGACTCAGCGTGAACCGGAAAATAGAGCCAAACGGCTTGGCGGATCACGTCCGCCGGGAACCTGTGGCGCTTGAAGAAGACTGGCTGCATGGGCATTCCCCAGTTTCGGGGTTCATCATCGCCCAAAACGGAGAAAGTTTAGAGTTGGACTGACAGCACCGCCAGTTCTCTCGGCCCGCCAGTTCAATGAAAAATAACGTTTATTGACTAGTTTCGCGCTGCCACCGCGTTTCTCGACGCGCGAGGGTCCGAAGCATTTGGGCAAACCCCATGAACGCCAGCACGGCGTTGTTCCTCATCGATGCGCTTCTGGTCTCGGTGGCTTGGCCGCTGAGCGTCTGGCTTGCCACGAATGGGGCGGCGCCCCAGGAAGCGTGGTTCCAGGCTCTGATTTTCGCGACCGTTAATCAAACCTTTCTCTACGCGCTGGGACTTTACCGGCGCGAAGCCCTGGTCGATATCGGCAAAACGCTCGGCCGCATTCCGCTGGTCGTCGCGATCGGGGTCGTCACCGCCAGTTTCGCGACCGCCGCGTTCGGCTGGACGTTGTCGCCAATCCCGTACACCGCCTCCAATCTGGCGGCATTGTTCATCGCGGCGGTAGCCTGTTTCACCGTCTGCGCCATGCTGGCCCGTCTCGCGTTCCTGATGCTCAGGCGCCATCGCCTGTTCCGTCCACAACTGCTCGTCATCGGCGCGGGCAAGCGGGCGTGGGATCTGACGTGGATGCTGCGAAGCCAGGGACGCAACCTGCATTATGCCGTCACCTTCGTGCATGATGACGTGTTCGGAGCCGTCGATCCGCGCCTGGCGCGGGATCCGGCGAATCGCATCGTGCCGGCGTCTGAAAACCTGCTGCGGATCGCCGATCGGGTCCGTGCCGATCAAATCGTGGTCGCTCCCGATGAACGGCGCGGCATGGATCTGGAGGAATTGATCGCCTGTCGGACCGCCGGCTATCCCGTGTCGCAATATATGAGCTTTCTGGAGCAGGAAGTCGGGCGCATCGATATCAAGCGGCTGGACCTGACCTGGGTGCTGTATTCCGTGGGGTTCGATTTCGGTCCCGTGGACCGCGCGCTGAAGCGCATGCTCGACATTGCCGTGAGTCTTTTGATCCTCAGCGTGTTTTTTCCCGTCCTGCTGCTGGCGATGCTGGCGGTATGGCTGGAAGATCGCGGCACGATGCTCTACCGGCAGGAACGCCTGACCAAAGCCGGGCGCCGATTCCAGATCCTGAAATTGCGCACCATGCGGATGAATGCCGAGAGCCAGGGCGCCGTGTGGGCGGCCGCCTCGGACAAACGGATCACCCGGATCGGCGCATTCTTGCGCCGCAGCCGTCTGGATGAATTGCCGCAGCTTTTCAACGTGCTGATCGGCGATATGGCGCTGGTGGGGCCAAGGCCCGAGCGGCCCGAATTCATCGCGGAGCTTTCAAAGCAATTGCCGCTTTACCAGGAACGCCACGCTGTGAAGGCAGGCCTCACGGGTTGGGCGCAGATCAACTATCCCTATGGGGCGTCGCTCGACGATGCCCGCTCCAAGCTGAGCTATGACCTCTATTATGTGAAGAATTTCAGCATTTTCTTCGACCTTCAGATCATCATGCAGACGTTGCGCGTGGTGATCTGGCCTTCGGGCGTGCGCTAGAGCGCCGGTTACGGCTTGGCGCGCGCTACGGCAAGCGGTGTGAGCCGGGATTTTCCGGATCGAGCTTGATCGCCTGGGCGATGTCGGCAATCGCGCGATCATGAGCGCCCGTCTGCTCATAGGCATTCGCGCGCTGGTCGTACGCGGCGATGAACTTCGGGTCTAGCGCGATGGCCTTGGTGAAATCCTCGATGGCGCGCGGGAAATCGCCCTTGTCCGCTTCGGCGAGTCCGCGGCTGACAAGCGCGGCGACGAATTTCGCGTCGAGCCGAAGCGCGGAATCGAAATCCTGGATCGCGCGGTCATCATCGCCCTGCACGCGGTAGGCCTCGCCGCGATTGGAGTAGGCGACAACGGATTTGGGATTGATCGCGATCGCCTTGTCATAATCGGGAAAAGCGTGTTCCGGATCGTCTTTCAGCAGATAGGTGTTGCCGCGCTGATTGAACGCCTCTCCATCTTTCGGATCGATGGCGATCGTCTGATTGTAATCGGCCAGGGCGCGCTCATAGTCGCCTTGGAACTGATAGAAATCACCCCGGCTGCGGAACGCATTGGCGCTTTTGGGCACAAGCGCGATGGCCTGATCGAGATCGGCGATGGCCCGATCGTTCTCTGCCCGCTTCCGGTAGGCAAGACCGCGCGTGCTGTAGGCCGCGCTTTTGAGGTCCGCCGGTCCCGACGACTGAATGATCGCCGTACAACCGATGATCGCGCGGGACGGATCGAGCGAATTGCACTGCAGCATCTGCGAACTGGACGGTCCGGTGTCGATGTTGGGGGTTCTCGCCGCAGCCTGCGCCGATGGCGCACAAAAGACCGGCATCGCGGCGATAAGGAGGGCTGAGCATCGCATCGTGGTCTCCACCGCACGCGAAAATCCGATACCTACGCATCTGGACCGGCGGATATCATAGCCGTTCTCACCCCAGTGCGGAACTCGGCAATAGCATCTGTTTCTGCGCGCTTTGCGGTGGCGATGTCCTTCCCGCCGAAGCCGGAGCGGATGAATTCCCCGTAGCGCGCCACAGCCAATCCCGTGAAATTTTATTTCGGCAAGGCGGCAGAGCCATCTCCGGATTGGGCCGTTTCCCGCCCTTGAGTTGAACCTGTCTTGCCCTTACCCTCAACCGCACTCGCGGGGTGGCCCGCTTAGGAGGAGCTGGACTCCCATGACCAATTTTCGCCGTATGTTGAAAATTTCCTGTTTCGCGCTCGCGCTGATGCCGTTTGCGGCATCCGCGGAGACGGCGCTCGTCTACGTCACCAACAGCGCCGGCGACCACATCGATGTGATCAATCCTCTGACCAATAAGGTGGTGCAGAAGTTTCCGATCATCGGTGCCCACGGGGTCAACTTCTCGCCCGATGGATCGCGCGTCTATGTCAGCAACGAATCGACCAGCACGCTCGATGTCTTCGAACAGAAGACCGGCAAGCTGATGAAGAAGATCAAGCTCTCCAACCACCCGAACAACATCGCGGTGGCGAAGGACGGCAGAATCGTGGTCGGCATCGCGCGCGGCCAGGGTGCGCTCGACATCGTCGATCCTGTGAAGCTGGAAGTGATCAAGACGATCCCGACGCATGGGCGGCTGCACAATTGCTACACCAGCAAAGACAGCGCCTATGCGATCTGCGGCTCGGTCCAGACCGGCATGTTCACCGCCTTCGACCTGAAGACCCAGACCATCGCCTGGGAGCATAAATTCGATCACGGCGTGCGTCCGATGACGATCGAATCCAATGCCGACGGCTCGCCCAAGCGTGTCTTCGTCCAGCTCGCGGCCTTTGACGGCTTTGCGATTCTGGACTTCAAGACCCATGAGGAAGTCGCGCGCGTGAAGCTGCCCGACCTCAAAACCGGCGTGGATATGGATCCGGGCCGCGAGGATGCCCCGTCCCATGGCATCGGCGTTTCGCCTGACGGCACAACGCTGTGGGTGACGTCCATCCCGCAGAACGCGGTGTTCACCTATAATCTCGCGACACCCATCACCGCCGAGTCCAAGCCGATCGACACCATCAGATTGCCGGACCTGCAAATTCCGGGAAAACGCCTGGGCGGCGCCGTGGCGAACTGGGTGACCTTCACGCCGGATGGCCAAGTCTACATCGCCAATTCGGGCTTGCGCTCGGTCACGGCGATCAACATGGCCACCAAGAAGATCAGCGCCGTGGTTCCGGTCGGCGAAGTGCCCAAGCGGATCAATACGCTGGTCATGCGCTGAGCAAAGCGCAACGCGAATAGCAACGGGCCGGTGTTTCTCGCGCCGGCCCGTTCGCATTTCAGAACGATTTGGGCCGCGCTATTGCACGCCTACCCATTGCATCAGGATCTTGTAGTCCGGATCGTTCTTGCTTTCGAATTGACGGCCGCCGGAATGGAACAGGTCGCCGCCCGCTTCGGGCGCGAGCGGATGAATCAGCAGCCGGCTTTCGGCTTTGTTGGCCGGCGTGACCAGACGGGAAATCGACTCGAAATTCTTCCGCGATTGTTCTTCGGTCCAGAACTTCTGGCCTTCGGCCAGCGGCTCCAGATGGAGGAAATTATTGGCGCCTTCATGGCAATTGTAGCAGGGCTCGTGAGGCGGGCGTTCTTTCAGGAAGATAGGTTCCACCTTCGTCTTGAAGAATTCGTAATCGAGTCCCGGCGCCGGCGCGGCCTGCGACACCCCGACGGCAATAGCCCCGATTCCGAGCGTGGCCGCGACTGCGAACAAAAGCGTCAGGCGAGCTGACATTCCAATCCTCCCTCGTTTTTGACCAATATTGGCGGCAATTTAGCAGAACGCTCGCGCCCTGGCGACGCCCATTGCAAGCCGCGGCGGCACGGTTTTTTGCGTGGCGGTGCCGCTATCTGATAAAACCCGGCGCACGAGGAGCCGCCATGCCCCAGACCTATCATCTGCGCGTCAACGGAGAATCCCGCGAGGTCAGCGTGGATGGGGATACGCCGCTTCTTTACGTGCTTAAGAACGACCTGGAGCTGCCGGGCGCGAAATTCGGCTGCGGCCTGGCCCAGTGCGGCGCCTGTACGGTCATCATGGATGGCGCCGCCGTGCGGTCCTGCGTCACGGAAGTCCGCAGCGTGGGAACGCGCGACATCGTCACGCTCGAAGGCATCGGCACGGAGCAAAAGCCCCATCCGCTGCAGGCCGCCTTCATTGCCGAGCAGGCCATGCAGTGCGGCTATTGCATCAACGGCATGATCATGTCGGCCAAGGCGCTGCTCGACCGCAATCCTCATCCGGCGGATGGAGAGATACGCGAGGCGCTGGCCGGCAATCTGTGCCGCTGCGGCAGCCATAATCGCATCGTGCGCGCAATTCTGCGTGCCTCGAAGGAGGCCGCAACATGAACAAGGTGCTGACACGCCGCGAATTCGGCACCGCATTTGGCGGATTGGTGATCGCCTTCAGCATGGGCCCGCGTCTCGCCGCGGCCGCGGATGGACCGCCGCGGCTTCCCGGTACGCTGGCGGCCAACAAGCGGCTCGACTCCTGGCTCCGCGTCGATCCGGTGGGTACGGTCACGGTATTCACCGGCCGCGTCGAACTCGGTCAGGGCGCCACCACCGCGCTCGCGCAGATTGCCGCCGAAGAGCTCGATATCGCCTTCGTCCGTATCCGGATGATTCCGGTGGACACGTCCCATTCGCCGAACGAGGGCGTCACCGCGGGCAGCAATTCCATCGAGATGGGCGGTGCCGCGCTTCGTTCCGCGGCGGCCGAGGCGCGCGCCATCCTGGTGCAGCTTGCCTCGGAGCATCTGAATGTGCCGGCCGCGCAGTTGATGACCGAGGATGGTCTCATCTTCGCCCGGGACGGTGCACGGAAGACCAGCTATTGGGAGCTGGCGGCGGAAAATCCGCTTGACCGCGAAGCGACAAACAGCGCGCCCGCCAAGCCGGTGAAGGACCACAGGATCGTCGGCCAGCCGATTCAGCGTCTCGATATTCCCGACAAGGTGATGGGCCGTCCGGTCTTCATCCAGGATATGCGCCTTCCCGGGATGGTCTTCGGACGCGTGGTCCGGCCGCCCAATTATGGCGCGGAGCTGACACGGCTCGATGACGCTGCCGTGCGCAAGATGCCGGGAATCGTCTCGGTCGTGCGCGACGGACGGTTTGTGGGCGTGGTCGCGGAGCGCGAGGAGCAGGCCATTGCCGCGCGCGCCGCCCTTGCGAAGGCCGCGGTCTGGCGCGTGCCCGCGAGCCTGCCCGATGCCGCGAACGTCCATGAATTCCTGAAAACACGCCCCGGCGTCGTCCCCAAGATCGTGAACGAGAAAACGGGGATGGCCGCACCCGCGATGAAGACGCTGGAAGCTGTCTATCGCAAACCCTATCTCGCGCATGCCTCCATCGGACCATCCTGCGGGATCGCGGGCTTCATCGATGAAGGGCTGACCGTCTGGTCGCACACCCAAGGCCCCTATCCGCTGCGGACGGACATCGCCAAGGTCACCGCGATGCCGCCGGAAAAGGTGCGCGTCATCCACACACCGGGCGCGGGCTGCTACGGCCATAATGGCGCGGACGATGCCGCGCTCGATGCGGCCCTGCTGTCGCTTGCCACCAATGGGCGCCTCGTCAAAGTCCAGTGGATGCGCGACGACGAATTCGGCTGGGAGCCGTTCGGCTCGGCCATGACGATGTCGGCGCGCGCCGGTCTTGCCGCCGATGGCAGCATCGTCGATTGGCAATATGATGTGTGGAGCTGCACGCATAACATGCGCCCTGGCAACCGAAGTGGCGTCAATCTCCTGGGCGCGTGGCATTTGGCCAAACCGCTCGCGCGCGCAACGCCCGCCGAGGCGCCGCTGCCCGCCGGCGGCGGCGACCGCAACGCGGTGCCGGTCTATGATTTTCCCAATCAGAGAATCACCGATCATTTCATCGCCGATATGCCGCTTCGCGTTTCGGCGCTGCGCACGCTTGGTGCCTTCGGCAATGTGTTCGCGCTCGAATCCTTCATGGACGAGATGGCCGATGCGGCGGGAGCCGACCCGGTCGCGTTCCGTCTGAAGCATCTGAAGGACGCGCGCGGCCGCGCGGTGCTGCAGGCCGTCGCCGAAAAGGCGAATTGGAAGCCGGGGACAAAGGGCGACGGCGCGCGCGGGCGCGGTGTCGCCTTCTCACGCTACGAGACGACCAAGACCTATGTCGCGATGATCGCCGACGTGGTGGTCGACCGGACGAGCGGCATGGTGCGGGTCGAGCGCGTGACCGCCGTGGCCGATGCGGGCCAGACCGTCAATCCCGACGGGCTGAAGAACCAGATCGAAGGCGGCATCATCCAGGGCACGAGTTGGACCCTCAAGGAGCAGGTGGTCTTTGACAAGGAACGCATCGTCAGCCGCGATTGGGTGGGCTACCCCATCCTCACCTTCCCGGAAGTTCCTGTGGTGGACGTGGTGGTGATCGATCGTCCGGAATTGCCGTCGCTGGGCGCGGGCGAGGCCTCGCAAGGTCCGATCTCGGCGGCGATCGCGAACGCGATCCGCCATGCGACAGGGGCGCGTCTGCGCGATCTTCCCTTCACGCCGGAACGGGCGAGGGCCGCGATTGCGCAAATTTGAGCCTGCGCCTGCATGGACGCCGCGCATGCATCCCGAATTACGGCCTTCTGCCGTAGCCCGAGATGCGCAATGTCTTATGCCCGGTTGTGATTAAGCATAAGACGATTGCCCGCTGCCGGTCTTGTTCAACAGACCCGCCGACGCATCGTAGGATTGCGCGGCAAGCTGTCCGAACATCCCCCCCGTGTTGAAATTGGACTGCGTCTGCTGCGCCAGCGAGCTGAGGAAGCTGCCGAGTTCGTCACCCGTGACCGATCCGTCTCCGTTGCTGTCGATCTGCGAAAACAGCGTCGATGAATCGGTTGAGCTGGTCCCGGTCCCGCTGGCCGAACTGTTCGTATTGAAAGCGGTGGCCAATTCATCGGACGATATTGTGCCGTCCTGGTCGGTATCGAGAGCGCCCAAGATCTGCGTCGCGATATCCGAACTCGAATTGGCGTCCTGACTGGACCCCGCACCCCCACCGTGATGATGGTGGTGATGTCCGGCATGCTGCGTCTGGGAAACATCGGCACCCAGTTGCTGTTCCGAAATTCCGGCGGACGCATTCTGTCCGCTGGCGTCTTGGGCACCGGCGTTCTGGGTCAATGACGAGAACAGAGCATCGGCTTGGGCCTGTGTACCGCCCTGGCTACCGATATAGGTCTCCATTTCCTTCTGGCTCACGGTGCCGTCACCGTTTCCATCCATGGCTGAAAACAGCTTCTGGACGGGATCGTTGGCTGCGGGCTGAGCGGCGCTTGCTTGGGTTCCATCGGTTGGGGATTGCTGCTGGAGCTGAACAAGCAAGGCCATGATCTGATCGCTGAGCCCCGATTGGCCGCTTCCGGTCAATGCGGTGCTGGCGGTGCTTTCTGTCGCCGCTGAACTCGAATCCGGGGCCGCCGTGCTGGAACTGGAACCGGTACTCGATTGTGTGCTGCTGGTGCTGCCGAGCCGTGAGAGCATTCTTGCGAGGAGCTGGCCGGCATCGGCTGCCCCAGATGCTCCCACGCCGTTTATGGACATGGAAATTTCTCCATTAACAAGGTTACGAACGCCGGCTGCCATCGCAGACGGCGCCGAAGGACAAAGCATCTTTCATGCCCGTGGCCCGCATGGCAGGCAGGGCATGAAATGCATGGTTTACGAGAGGTTGCGCGGCAAGAATTACCCAGCCCGTTTACGAGCTTCGCCATTCATGGGCGGCAGATTCGTCGCAAAAAATGGCCCGAAACTGTATCGCGCGATAATGTCGGAGTCATTTTGCGGATTGTGAAAAACACCCGTGCGATTGCGCAAAACTCAGCGCGGGTCGTGAAGCGCCTGGCCGCTGATCGGATCGAAATCCGCCACTGGAACCGTGATGCCGTATCCGGCATTGTTCTCGGCGCACGCTTCTTCCTCGATGCGCGCCACATTCACACGCGGGTAGCGGGTAATTGCCGACCATTTCGTGGTGAAGGCGCCGGGATCCTCGACGGTGAAGAACACCTCCAGCGTCTTGCCCTCGTCGATCAGGCGATAGCGCTCGATAACGTGGAGTTGTTCGGTGTGCGGCGTCGCGAAACGGTCGGTCCAGGTCTTATCGTTCAGGCCGATGGTATCGACGATGAGCGCGCCGTCTTCGTAATGGCCGACGGACTCGCCGTAATAGGAGGGCGCGAGCTTCGGCGTGTGTGGCTGGTCCAGATAGACTACGCGCGATTGGTGATCGAACTGATAGAGGAAGACGACTTTCTTCGGCGTCTGAAGAATCTGCATCGGCCGCAAGAAACTCAAGATGAAGGGCACGCCCGCCGGACGGCAAGTGGTTTGCGCGGACAGTTCCGGCAGGCCCTGGGATTCGCGCGCCCATTCCTTGCGCACCGCGTCCGCCGCCCAGGGCTGCAGAATCGGATTGCTGTCGTCGCCGTGCCAATTCAGATTCGCCGCGTAATTCTCGGGCACGCCGATGCGCCGCACGGGACCAGGGCCGGATGGCGGCTTGTCATATTGCTGGCCCGGCACGCCATGCTGCCAAAATCCGGAAAAATCGGGTGTCGCGGACGTCGCGCCCTGCGCCGCATCGCAAGTCCAGACGAGTGCGAGGAGCGCAATTCCGCTGCGCCAGCCGCGCGATGCCGCAATCCTCATCTTCGGGTTTCTTTCTCGTGAAGGCCGCGCACATTACCCGATTTTCATCGATTGCCGAGACGCACGAAACAATCGCGCGCCGCATTCGTTTGCTTTTCCGGACCACCAAGCGGGATCATAGGCATGGCCACGCGTTCAAAGAATGCCAAGACGGACAAGCCGCGCACACAGGACGAAAAGCTCGACGACGCTCTGGACGCCACGTTCCCCGCGAGCGATCCGCCGTCGATGACCGAACCCACCAAACATGTGGGCAGCGGGAAAAAGACCGGCGCACCCACCCCCGTGGGCGATCCGAATCTGAAATAATATTATTCCTATAAGATTAGTAGACTAATACCGGGCCTGCGTGTATTCTCCTGCAAGGAGATAACCCGGGAGCTCGATCATGGCGCAAACCATCTTCCGTTCCGCCAATCGCGAAACAAGCGCATTGGCTGCCACCATTGCCCGCAACATCCGGCGCTTGCGCTTTCGCCGCGGGCTTACGGTCGAGAAGCTCGCTCAATTGGCCGAAATCAATCTTCTGACCGTGGATCAGATGGAGAGCGGCAAGGGCGAACTGACCCTGGCATTGGCGTGGAAGCTTGCAAATGCGCTCGACGTCCCCTTCGCGGCGCTGATGGCCGAACATGCGCCGGGCGGTACCGTCATAACGCGCAAGGACCGGGCGAAAGTCATCGTCTCGGAGAATCTCGGCGTTGCGTCACGGGCTCTGTTTCCGTTCGACGAAGACGCGCGTGTGGAATTCTACGAACTGCGCATAGCGCCCGATCATCGCGAAACGTCGCAGCCGCATGCGGTGGGAACGCGTGAAATGCTGCATGTGGCAGAAGGCGCGTTCGAAGTCAGCGTGGGCCGCGAACCGCCCTATCGCGTGAATAAAGGCGACACCATCCACTTTCTGGCGGATCTGCCGCACAGCTATCGCAATCTGACGGCAATGCCGGCAACCGCCTATTTGGTGATGACCTACCAATAGAGCGGCGATCCGGTCTAATATGCGTGAAGGGGTTCGCCCTTTCGAACCATTTTCCACACCGGTTGGAGGCTTTCATGGCATTGCGGCTGGGCGACATCGCCCCAGACTTTCAGGCGGACACCACGCAGGGGCCCATCCGCTTCCACGAATGGCTCGGCGATTCCTGGGGCGTGCTGTTTTCACACCCCAAGGATTTCACGCCGATCTGCACCACCGAACTCGGATACATGGCGCGCATCAAGCCCGAATTCGACAAGCGCAATGTGAAGATCATCGGTCTTTCGGTCGATCCGGTGGATCGTCATTCCGGCTGGGCAAAAGACATCGAAGAGACGCAGGGCACCGCGCCCAATTATCCGATCATCGGCGATCCCGACCTGGCGATTTCCAAGCTCTACGACATGCTGCCGGCGGAAGCTTCCGGTGACCCTTCCAAGCGCACCGCGGCCGACAACCAGACCGTGCGCAACGTCTACGTCATCGGTCCGGACAAGAAGCTGAAGCTCATCCTCATCTATCCCATGACGACGGGGCGCAATTTCGACGAAGTCCTCAGAGTGATCGATTCCATCCAACTCACGGCCAGGCACAAGGTCGCGACTCCGGTCAATTGGAAGCCCGGCGAGGATGTCATCATCTCGGGATCGGTGTCGGACGAGGACGCCAAGAAGACCTATCCGCAAGGGTGGAAGGCCCCCAAACCCTATATCCGGATCGTGCCCCAGCCGCGATAGGCCCCTCAGCCCACCGCCACGTCGGAGAAGCGGTCGACCCGCCGGAGCGGCGGAAAGAGCGCCATCCACAGGCCGACGACCAGGACGGTCCCGATACCGCCGAGCACCACCGCCGGCACGGTCCCGAGCGCGCCTGCGGTCATGCCGGCGCGGAATTCGCCAAGCTCGTTGGAGGCCCCGATGAAAAGCGAATTCAGCGAGCCCACACGGCCGCGCATGTTGTCGGGCGTGGCGAGCTGGATGAGCGCGGACCGTACATACACGCTGACCATGTCGGCCGCACCCGAGACCGCGAGCGCCACCATGGAGACGTAGAAATCACGCGACAGGCCGAAGACGATGGTCGCGATGCCGAAGATCGCCACACACCCGAACATGGAGATGCCGGTATGACGGTGCAATTGCCAGCGTGCCAGCACGAAAGCCACCAGCGCAGCCCCCATGGCAGGTGCCGTGCGCAGGAACCCCAGTCCTGCCGGGCCGGTGTGCAGGATGTCGCGGGCGAAGATCGGTAGGAGTGCCGTGGTTCCGCCCAGGAACATCGCGAAAAGATCGAGCGAGATCGCCCCCAGCAGAATGGGGCGGGCGCGCATGTAGCTGATTCCATCGACGATGCGCTGAAGGGCGTTGCCCTGGCCGGCGCTGCTCTGCTGGGGACGGATCCGCAGAATCGCCATGCCGACAAGCGTGAAGATGTAGAGGCAAAGGCAAAGACTGTAGTTCACGACCGGCCCCAGATCGTACAGGAAGCCGCCGACCGCGGGGCCGCCGATCACCGCGATCCTGTAAGCGGAGGCGTTCCAAGCGATCGCCTGCGGCAGCTTGTCCAGCGTGACCAGGAAGGGAAGAAAGGATTGCATGGCGGGCTGCGAAAGACCGAGCGCCACGCCTAATAACGTGATGACGCTGTAGAATGCCCACATCGCTTTCACCCCCGTAAGAGTGAGACCCAGCAGCATCACGGAGGCGACGACCTGCACGAGATAGCTTGCCATCAGCATCCGGCGCCGATCTACCCGGTCGGCCAGATCGCCCGCGGGCAGCACGAGCAGCAGCATGGGAAGAAAGATGCTCAGGCCGACATAGCCGAGCGCCACAGGATCGCGGGTGAGGTCGTAGACCTGCCAGCCGATGGCGACGGACTGGATCTGGGTTCCGAGCGTGGTGCCAAACCGGATCGCGAGATAGAGCCGAAGGTCCCAGCTCCTGGGCTTGAACTCCTCGGCGGTGAAGAGGGGGTTAGGCGTGCTCACGGGAAGGGATTTTTAACCGGGGATAGGGTTAATGCGATCTTCTAGGGCTACTGGCTTTCTTGCACAATTGTTTGTGAAGCAAAATCATTCCGAATGCATCCCGTAACGGTACGGCCATTTTCGAAATGTCCGAATGCCCGCGCCGCAACACGAATTCACCCGGCCGACAAAGTTTTGGGACAGATGGCGATTATGTCCGAGACGTGGATATTTGTGTTAGAAACCCTGCTCGGGCACGCTTTTGCTTTGTCTGCCGTGTTCCTTCGGGCTGAAAGAAAATGATGGGATACGACGAACCTTCCTCAAAGCGCCATGCCACGGTCTATGGAACACATCCCGCCGTGAAGCAACGCAACCCGTGGCCGCGCCGTATCTTGCTCGCCGTCATTGCGCTTGGAGTCGGCGGTTACATCGCTGCCAATCCGGACGTCGTGCAGAAGATCAGCTCGCTCACCACGTCCGCTCCGGCCGGTGGACGCGGCGCTGCGCGCAACGCAGGAGCAGTCCCGCCGGTGCGTGTCGCAATGGCGGAAACCCACGATGTCCCCGTAGTGGTCCACACGATCGGAACCGTGCTCGCCAATTCCATCGTCACCGTGAAATCGCAAGTGGATGGTCCGCTGCTTTCGGCGATGTTCCGCGAAGGACAGATGGTCAAGAAAGGCGATCTGCTGTTTCGTATCGACCCCGCGCCGTTCGAGGCGGCCTTGCGCCAGTCCGCTGCCATGGTCGAACGCGATCAAGCGCAATATGACAGCGCCAAGGCAGACGCGGACCGCGCCGTGATGCTCGCCGATCGTGGGATCGTGGCGGCACAGCAGCGCGACCAATTGGTCGCCACCGCCAAAGCGCTCGCCGCCACCGTCGCCGCCGACAAGGCCGCGGTCGAGCGCGCCCAGCTCAATCTCGACTACACCACGATCCGCTCACCCATAGATGGCAAGACCGGCGCCTTCATCATCTATCCCGGCAATCAGGTGCATGCGAGCGATGCGGCCGGCCTGGTGACCATCACCCAGATTCAGCCGGTCAAGATCTCCTTTTTCCTGCCGCAGGGCGACCTGCCGCAATTGCAAGACCGGATGCGTGAAAATCAGCTTGTGGTGGATATCACGACCCGAAGCGACGTGGCGGCAGAACCGGCGGCCGCGCCCGCGGCAGCCACCGCCGGCGCATCCGATGGGGACATTCCCGTAAAGGTGGATTTCATCGGCAATACCGTCGACGATAAGACCGGCACGATCGAATTGCGTGCCACGTTCCAGAATCCCGATCTGCGGCTGGTGCCCGGCCAACTCGTCGACGTCAGCGCCAATCTCGAAACCTTCAAGAATGTGGTGACGGTGCCGCGCGACGCCGTCAATGTCGGCCAGGACGGTAATTACGTCTACGTTATCGACAAGGACATGAAGGCGCAGATGCGGCCGGTCAAAGTCCTGTACCAGGATCAGGTCATGGCCGCGCTCGGCTCCGGCATTGCCAATGGTGAGCGCGTGGTGACCGACGGACAATTGCGCGTGACGCCTGGAACCACAGTCGCCATCACGCATCCGGAAGGCGAAACCCCCGCCAAGGCCGCGCCGCAAGCGAACACGGACGCGAGCGGCACCGGACGCGGGGGGTAAAGCGGCGGATAGGCAAGGCTAGCCAGGATGCATATCTCAGCGGCTTTCATCAAACGCCCCGTTATGGCGACTTTGCTGATGGCAGGGTTCGTTCTTGCGGGTCTGTTCGGCTATTCCTCGCTGCCGGTCAGCGAGCTTCCCAACGTCGATTTTCCGACCATCGACGTGAATGCCAGCTTGCCGGGCGCAGACGCGCAGACCATGGCGTCCGCGGTCGCCACGCCACTGGAAAAGCAGTTCTCGCTCATTGCCGGCCTGGATTCGATGACGTCCCAGAACGCTCAGGGACAGACGCGCATCACGATGCAGTTCCGGCTTGACCGCAATATCGACTCCGCGGCGCAGGATGTTCAGTCGGCGCTCTCCGCAGCCGCGCGGCAGCTCCCGCAGGCCATGCCGACACCGCCCTCGATCCGCAAAGTCAATCCCTCGGAAGGGTCGATTCTTTTCTTGACCGTGAGTTCGGCAACGCTGCCGCTGTCCGAAGTCAACAGCTATGTCGAAAACCTGCTGATTGGAAAACTCTCCTCGATCAACGGCGTGGCCCAGGCCGATATCTTCGGGCAGGCGCGTCCTGCGGTTCGCGTACAGGTCGATCCCAACGCGCTAGCGCTGCGCGGCATCGGCATCGACGAGGTCGCCACCGCGATCTCGCGCAGCAGCGTCAATATGGCGACCGGCCAGCTCGACGGAACCACGCGGGGCGCCGTGATCCACGCCGACGGTCAGCTCAACAACGCCGAGCAATACGCCTCCCAGATCATTGCCTACCGCAATGGGGCGCCGGTCCGCTTTGCCGACGTCGCGAACGTCATCGACGGCGTCGAGAACCCGCGGAATTATGGCGGCTGGGGCACCAAAGAGGGCACCATTCCGGCGGTGACCGTTGGCATCGACCGCCAACCCGGCGCCAACACCGTCGCGGTGGTCGACGCGATCCGGGCGGCGCTGCCGCAGCTCGTCGCGCAGCTTCCCCCGTCCATCAAAGTCGATGTGACACTGGACCGCAGTAATTCGGTACGCCAGGCGGTCTCGGATGTGCAGTTGACCTTGCTCATCGCCGCCTTCCTGGTGATCGGGGTCATCTTCGTCTTTCTGCGCACCGTCTCGGCGACATTCATCCCGGCGATCGCGTTGCCCATCGCCATCATCGGCACCTTCGCCGGGATGGCGGTCATGGGCTACAGCCTCGACAACCTCTCACTGATGGCACTGACGCTGTGCGTCGGCTTCGTGGTCGACGACGCCATCGTGATGCTCGAAAACATCATGCGCCACGTGGAGGCGGGCGAAGAACCTTATCAGGCGGCGATGATCGGTTCGAAGGAAGTCACCTTCACCATCCTTTCGATGACGGTGTCGCTCATCGCGGTTTTCATTCCGGTCATCTTCATGGGCGGAATCGTCGGGCGGCTGCTGCACGAATTCTCGATCACCATCGCCATCGCGGTCATCGTGTCGGGCATCGTGTCGGTCACACTGACGCCGATGCTCTGCAGCCGGCTGATCAAATCGGCGAAGGAAGAACACAGCAAACACCACAATGTTTTCTACCGGGTGAGCGAAAGAGGCTTCCTGGCGATGCAGCGCGGCTATGAACGCAGCTTGCGCTGGACCATGAGCCACCGCCCCCTCATCTTCGTGATCTTCCTGCTCAGCATCCTCGCGACAGTGCAGATGTTCCGCATCATGCCGCAGGATTTCTTGACCGCCGAGGACACAGGGCAGATCAACGCCTTTACGGATGGCGCCAACGGCGTCTCGTTCGCGGAGATGCGCCGCCATCAGGACGAGGCCGCGCGGATTCTTGCGGCCGATCCCAATATCGACGGCTTCATGACCTCCGTCGGATCGGGTGGGACCCGGGGCGGCCTGAACTCGGGCGGATTCCGCATTCAGCTCAAGCCGCGCGATCAGCGCCCGCTTGGGGTCAACGATGTGATGGCGGAGCTGCGGCAGAAATTTCAACGCATTCCGGGCATCAATGTGGTGATGCAAAACCGCCCCCCGATCAACATCGGCGGATATGTCAGCCGCGCTCTGTACCAGTACAATCTCCAGGACATCGACCTTAAGGAGCTTTATACGTGGTCACAGCGCCTGCAGGAGGCGTTGGCGAAGAATCCGAATTTCGTTGACGTGAACAGCGATCTCGATCTGTCCACCCCTTCGGTCGAGGTCTCGATCGATCGCGACAAAGCCGCGGCTCTCGGCATCACGACCCAGCAGATCGAAACCGCGTTGGGGGCCGCGTTCGGTGGGCAGCGGGTGGCGCCGATCTATACGCAGGCCGACCAATATTGGGTCATCCTGGAATTGCTGCCGCAATATCAGCAGGACGCGGACGCCTTGAGCCGGCTTTATCTTGCCACGCCGCGCACCGCCTCGGTTTCCACGAGCAACGTCGGCGCGTCCGTGCCGCTTTCCGCCGTGACGACGATCCGCCGCGGAACGCAGCCTCTGTCGATCAACCATTCCGGCCAGCTTCCAGCCGTGACACTGTCCTTCAACCTGCCTCAAGGTGTCGCGCTCAGCAACGCGGTGGCGGCGCTTGAACAGATCAAACGGGACATCGGCTTCCCCGCCTCCGTTCAGGGCAATTTCCAGGGCACCGCCAAAGCGTTCCAGGATTCCCAGAAAGGAATGGGGTTCCTGCTGATCGGCGGCATCCTCGTCGTCTACATCGTGCTCGGCATTCTCTACGAAAGCTTCATTCACCCGCTTACCATCCTCACCGGCCTGCCCTCGGCGGCGGTGGGCGCGTTGATCACCCTGTGGCTGTTCCACTATTCGCTGACGCTTTATGCCTATGTCGGCATGATCATGCTGGTCGGTCTGGTAAAGAAGAACGCGATCATGATGGTGGATTTTGCGCTGACGCGGCAGCGCGGCGAAGGCATCGAACCGGAGGCCGCCATCGTGGATGCCGCCGTGGTTCGCTTCCGGCCGATCATGATGACCACCATGTCGGCGCTTATGGGCACCTTCCCGATCGCGGTCGGCTGGGGCTCCAGCAGCGAGGGACGCAAGCCGCTCGGCCTTGCCGTGGTGGGCGGTCTGATCGTGAGCCAGGCGGTAACGCTCTATATCACCCCGGTGCTGTATGTGTATCTGGACAAGCTCGGGTCCGCGCTTGGCAGAAAACGCAAACCGATTGCGATCCCGGCGGAATAGAGCTTCAGATTCTCAGGAGATGATTGTCGAACGCGGCAGGCGCCCGCCAATGCGCGTCAGCCTGCAATCCCGCATCGCTCGCGCGCAGCTTCATCACATCGCCGAGACCCGAAGTGGCCCAAAAACAAGCCGCTTGCGCGTCTGCCGCGAGGCCGCAGACATCGGCCGCCGTATAGCCGCCGAGCCAGCGCTCATCGCCGAGCGACCAGAGATCGACCCGGCCGCCTTTCGGACTGGCGGCGGCAGCGAAGCGCCCTGAACTGTCGATGGCCACCGAGCCGACATAGGAACGCAGGCTTCCCTCATCGTCGCCCGGCAGCGGCAGGAGCGCGATATCGGCCCCGATGCGCAGGATCCCCATCAACGGACGTAATTGTGCGCGGTCCTGGTCCTGCATGCCGAAGGCGAGCGTCTCGCCGTCGGGCGCGAGCGCCATGTGCCGCAGCGACAGCGATTTCAACGATGGGCCGAGCGTGTGGCGTTTCAGAATGGCGCCCGTTTCGGGGTCCAGCTCGAGAATCGCGCTGTCGATATTCCCCGCATTGATGGGTGGGCCCTTCACGTCGGCCGCCTTGGCAATGCCGCCAATCGCCACCATCAGACGTGCGCCGCCACGCGCGAACAAAAGATCGTGCGGTTCGATGCCGACCGGGAAAATCGCGCGCGGGCGGCCGTCTTGCGCATCGCGCACCACCACCGCACCAGCCCCGGTCTCGGCGTCGATCTCGCTGGTGACGAGCATACGTTCGTCCGGGTGGAGCGCGGCATGCCCGGCGAAGCGGTGGCCGGCGGCGGGATGGAAGATCCGTGGCTCGGCTTGCGGCATCTCCAGGTTCACGATGGCCGCGAACTCACCCGGCCGGCGGCCGACCAGAAGCACCTCGCCTCCGGAAAGCGCCGTCAACGCATGCGCCCTGCCCGGCAAGGAAAAACCCGACACGCCTTGCGCATCGATGCGTATGCCGCCATCGGTTTCACCGATCCGCGCCGCGCTGACGAGCGACACAGCAGGCCTGTCTGCGGCTGACGCGCGGGTCTTAGACGCGAAAGTCCCGCCCAGAAGGGCCGCGGCGGCGCCTTTGAAAAGCCCGCGCCGGTGAATCGTCCAATCAATCGCCATCGAGACTATTGAACCCCAATGTAACCCCGACATCGCCGGGAAGCGTTTTCGCAATTTCGGTCTGCACCGATTTGATCGCCGCGCGTCCGGCATCCACGCGCGCACGCCGTTTCGGATCGGCCGCGGCCGCACCGGCATCGGCCGGCATGGCATCGACCGCCTTCACCGCGGCGGCAAACAAGGAACCTAGTTTCGCGCGATGAGCGGCCGGCGCGGTGGCCGCGAAAGCCGTTTCCCATTCCTGCGCGGCGGCCAAATTGAGCGCCAGGTCACGCTGGGTGCGCCCGCTGCGCCAGGCTTCGGCCGATTTTGGCTTCGCGGCGGCGGCGTTGGCGCCCAGAACGGGCAGCAGCTTGACGTCGTGCATCAATTTGAACGCGGCCACGAGATCCGTCAGCAGAAGCCGGGCGGCTTCCGGCGCGTCGGCGAAGAGATTCTTCCAGCCCTTGTTCGCCGCAATGGCCGCGCGCACGCCATCCGGCGCCGTCCAATCGGCAAGCACCTCGCGCGCGATGGCCGAAAGATTCTGCGCGATGGCGACGCCGACCTGCGTGCGCCAGACGCCGTCCTTGCCCGGCGCCTTGAGAAGCTTTGCCGCATCGTCGTCGTAAAGCAGCCGCTCAAGCGCCGTCAGCCCCTGTCCCGCCACGCTGTCATGGGCGAGCGAGTCCGCCGTGAGATCCTTGGGGTCCTTGGACATCAGCAATTGGTCGAGCGCGCGTTGGGTCGCGTTGCGTGCTTCGGGCCAATAGGCAAAGCGGTCATAGCGCAGAAACAGGGTGATCGGCCCCGTCTTGATGAGTTGGGCTTTTGCCCAGGCATCGGCGTCCGCATTATAGGCTGCGCGCAGGGACGTAAAATCGCCGGCCTCGCGCTTGGCGGCAAAGGCAACCCAGGCCGCTTCCTGCGCCGCGCTCGCTTGGACAAGCGCGCGGTAGGTTGGGATGACAAACCGATCGGTGACCGCGAGCGCGATTTTCCCCGCCTGCACGGCTTTTGGATCGGGCTTTGCGGGCGCGGACTGTGCGGCGGCCTTTGCAGGCACCGGTGCGGCGGCCAGAACAAGCAGCGAGTTGCGGGAGACGTTCACCATGGCTTCCCTTTATAACCCGCTTACGAAGGCGACAAGCGCGGCCTTATCCGATTGCGTCAGCGCGCGGAAACGGTCGCGTGTTCCCCTCGCCTCCCCGCCGTGCCATTCAATAGCCTCGGTGACATCGCCGGCGCGGCCGTCATGCAGCAATCCGCCGGTTTTCAGGCTTCCCGCCACGTCCCAGAGCGGTGCCGTCCGCCAGAACCAGGAATCGGCCGAGCCTTCCTCGATGCCATCGCCCAGTTCCCCGCCCATGTCGTGCAGCAAAAGATCGGTGTACGCGGGAACGGGCTTGCCATTCGCCAGATGCAGCGTGGCGTGGCAGACGGCACAGCCGATACTGACGAACAGCGTCTTGCCGGCCGCGAATTTCGCGGGCGCAGGCTGCGGCGGCGACAAAGCCGCCACATAACCCACGATCAGATCGAACAGCGGATCGGCGACTTCCGGTGCGCCATCCTCCGACCCATGCGGTCCGGCACGGCAGGCGCGCTCGGCCGCCGTACAATCGCCCCAGGGCTCGGGACGCAGACGCGTCGAAAGCCCGATGTCGCGCGAAAATGCCGCCGCAACCTGCGCCGGCAGATCGGGCTGTGTTGCCTTCCATCCGAACCGCCCCAGGACGCGCTTGCCGTCGATCGTGACCCAGGGCACGCGGCCTGCGATGCCGTCATGGTCCGCATCTTCCGAATCGGCGCGGCTCAGGATTTCGCTTTCCGGAATTTGCGCGAGCAGGCCGGCGCCTTTGAGCGAGGGCGCGCGGCGCAACGACAATCTGGTGTCTTTGGCGAGCGGCCCGTAGCCAAGACTGCCGGGAACGATCGTTGGGATTCTCAGATCGCCTTTCCCCGTCCACTGGATGGCGGGAGCGGCCTCCGGAACCTGGCCTGCGACACCGTGTGTTTGCAATTGCACGCCATAGACCGGATCGCCCTCGCCGCGCCCATTGCCGAGCCGGATCACCATTCCAGCGGGCAGCGCGCTTTCACTCGCCCTGTCGCGCGGATTGGACGTGTGGCAGGCCGCGCAGGACATCGCATCGTAGAGGGGGCCCAAGCCGTCGTCCGATTTGGTGGAGGATGGCGCCGACACCCAATTGCGTTCGAACAGATGTTTGCCGATGGCAAGATCGAGCGAGGCTCCGGTGAGCAGCGGAGCGGCGGCCGCAAGACCGAGGGCTGCGATCAAACGACCCGGAACCACCCCATCATCCCCGTGTCTTGATGTTCGATGATATGGCAATGGATCATCCAATTGCCCGGATTGTCCGCAACGAAGGCAATCTCGACCCGTTCCTCCGGCAATACCAGCACGGTGTCGGCCCAATGCACCGGCCGCTTCATTTTGCTCGCCGACAACACCTTGAATGTATGGCCGTGCAGATGCATCGGATGCATATGCGGCGTGGTGTTGTTGAACTGAAGCCGAACCGGGGTTCCGCGTGAAAAGCTCATCAGCGGCGGCGGCAAATGCTCGTGGCCGTTTTGCGGCCAGGTCTTTCCATCGATAGCCCAGAGTGTTTGCGCGGTGGAGCACAGCGAATCCAGAACGTCGATTTTGCGCCCATCGGGAAGCACAATGGGCGCAAGTCCGGCATAATCGGTCGGCGTGGCCGAGGCCGACAGCTTCAATTCATGGGTCTCCGCCTTGTCGAGATCGGGCTCCGGAAGCCGGGCGGGCGCCAGAGCCGGACCCGTCGCGGAGCTGGCTTTTGACGCACCCTGGGCGACCAGCGTCGCCAAGGTCACCGGCTGGGCCGCGAAATAATCGATCAGCGCGATCCTGCCGCCCGCATCCGGCGTGCGCAGCGCCACATCCATGCGCATGGCCGGACCCATGCGCCAGCTCTCCAGCGCAAAGGGCGTGAGCGCATTGCCGTCGACCGCGATGACGCAAGCCCGCGCGCCCTGAACGCCGATGTCGCTGATGCGCGTGGAATCCAGATTGAGAACCCTGAGGCGGATATTCGCGCCGGCCGGAACCGTGATCTCGGGCGCCACCTGCCCGTTCACCGTGCGCAACGTGCCGAATGTGCCGCCGCGCGCCGCGCCTTGCGGTGTGATGAAGGCGAGGAATTGCCCGTCCTTCGCCACGCGCCAATCCTTCATGACACAGACGACATCGTCGTCGAACGCAACACCGTCCTCCACGATGAGGACGCCCGCAAGTCCGCGCCCCAATTGCTCGGCCGTGTTGCAATGCGGATGGAAGAAATAGGTGCCGGGGTCCGGCGGAGTGAAGCGGTACACAAAATTCTCGCCCGGCTCTACCGGCATTTGCGTCACATAGGCGACACCATCCATCGCATTAGGCCCTCGCACCCCGTGCCAATGGACGGAGCTGTGCTCCTTCAGGCGATTGGTCAGCGTCGCTTCCACACTCTGACCCAAATGCAGCCGGTACACTGGAAAAGGCGCGTTGCCGTAAAGCCATGCCGGCGTCAACCCTGTAGAGGCGCCCAGCATCACAGGCCGCTCCTGAGCGACGAGAGAGGTGGGCACACCGCCGATGCGATATTCGGGCAATCGGCCAACGGGCACTGTCCTGGCGGACCGCGCAAAACGGCCGCAGGATGCGAGCGTCACCGCGGCCAACACGCCGCCCTGCGCCATCAATGCGCGGCGCGTGAGCGCGGGGCGCGTGCCCGGCATCAGCGTCTCACCGCGTGACGGCGGACGGATTGTCGAGGCTGTCCGATTTTTCGAGCGATATCTTCAGACCCAAAGCTGCGACCACAGCCTCATCCGCGCGGGTTTGCGCGATCAGCGCATCGATGGCGTCCTGTACCAGCCTGTTGCCGGCGGCATTGTCCTTCGCGATCATCTGGTCGTAGGCCATCTTGCCGGAATCGCCCATGTCCTTGATCGATTTTATCTTCGCCAGCGTGTCCGCGATTCTGTCGTCCATGCGCTTGGCGACAGCAGGATTTTTTGCGACCACGTAGTCGCGGAAACTCGCACCCTGGACCATTGTGCCGTTCACCCGCGTATAGCGGCCACGCCAGATCTCATTGATCCCAAGTTCGTCGTAATAGTGTGAATTATGCGTGTTGTCGGAAAAGCAGTCCTGCTCTTCTTCCGGATCGTGCAGGATAAGACCGAGCTTCATGCGTTCGCCGGCCATCTCTCCATAGGACAGACTGCCGATCCCGGTAAGGACCGTGGAAAGCCCGCCATTCTGGCCTTTCGCGGCCAGATCCTTGCGGGCCTTTCCGCCCGCCGCCCAATCCGCCGTCATCTCGGCCATATCGTCGACCAGAAGATCGGTCGCGGCTTTCAGATATTGCGCGCGGCGGTCGCAATTGGCGTGCGTGCAGTTTTTCTGCGAATAGTCGCTGGCCGGTCTTTCACCCGCGCCGGGTCCGGTGCCATGCAGATCCTGGCCCCACAGCAGAAACTCGATGGCGTGATAACCGGTGGCGACATTGGCTTCGACGCCTTGGGCCTGTTGCAATTGACGCAGGAGATTGCGGTCGATGACCGATGCGTTGACCTGCTTGGCGCCGATGCGGATCTGCCTATTGGCGATGACGTTCAGCGTGTACAGAGGATTTTCGTCGGAGGTCTTGCCATAGGACGCCGCGACGTAATCGATCAACCCCTCATCCAGCGGCCAGGAATTCACCTCACCTTCCCATTCATCGACGATGGCGTTACCGAAACGGAAAGCTTCAGTCTGAAGATAAGGGACCCGGGCTGCCTTCCAGGCGTCACGCGCAGTTCTGAGCTTCGCAGGCGTGGGGTCCGCAAGGAACGCGTTCACCGCCCCTTGCAGGGCCTTTGCCGTGATAAAAGAATCCTCGTACATCGCATGCGCGAGGTCGCCATAGGTGTTGAGCACATCCACGGGCTTGGGCTGCACCGCGGATGCAGCGAGGGCCGCGCCCGAGAGCAGCGCACCGGCAACGGAAAATGCGAAAAGCCTGCGCATGGAAAGGTCCGTTCTGAACGTCCATGGGAACCACATATGCGACTGATTTGCAAGTGCAGCTAAAATGACAATGGATTTAGTATTCCGATCGGCGAACAGTGAAAAGAACCGGCACGAACAGGGGACATGATGATGAAGCTTTATAATTTCCACGCCAGCAGTACGTCCTACCGCACCCGGATCGTGCTGAACCTCAAGAGC
>DASYEG010000189.1:0-4263 GCA_036499145.1 Micropepsaceae bacterium
GACGGTTCCAAGCTTCGGTTCAATACGCCGACCGTCTTCAATGCGGTTCTTAATTTCCGCCTCAATTGGGTTGGGAATTTTCGAACTTTGGAATCGCAAGCTGCCTCTTCGATCGAGAATCCGAGAATCATGGGTTCCAGCCTTGAGGAGGTGGTCGGCAAGATCGCTTCGGATCCAGGACTGACATGGCAATTCCGCACCGCTTATGGTCATGGGCCGGACGTCGATAGTCTTTTGGATGCGCTCGCTGCTTTTGAAAGAACGCTGGTAACCCCGGACAGCAGGTTCGATCGCTGGCTCGCCGGCGATGCGTCCGCATTGTCAGCCGAGGAGATAAATGGTTATCGCCTGTTCAAATCCCTGGGCTGCGTGTCCTGTCACCAGGGCAGGAATATCGGCGGCAACCTTTTCCAACGGCATGGAATATTTCATCCCCTGGATTCTCCCTTGCCGGAGATCCTGCGCGTTCCGAGTTTGCGGAACATCGCGACGACACCGCCCTATTTCCACGACGGCAGCGCCCCGACCTTGGAGAACGCCGTTCGGCGTATGGCATACGCCCAACTCGATACTTCGCTTACGCAGGAACAAGTTCACGATATCGTGGCCTATCTCCGGACTCTGACGGGTACATTCCGCGGCAAGGTCGTCGGAGATCAGCGATGAGAATCATTCTGGCGGCCATGGGAGTGGCGCTTCTTCTCTTGTTGCTCACCTGGCTGTTGCTGCGCAGCACGAGTCCGGAGATCCATACCGACCAGATCGCGTTCGACGCGCTTGACGACATGGCGACATCGGAAAGCGCGTTGCATCGCGACATGCTCCGCGCGCGAGCCGGCATGCTGAACAATTACGATCCGCTGGTGGCTGAAGAAGACGCGATACGCGATTCGATTTCTCGTCTGGAGACGGCTGTTAGAAACGATCCGCAGATCAGCGATGCCGTGGACCAGCTGGCAATGACGGCGGATCTCCAGGAAGAGTGGACGGAGGAGTTCAAGGCCAGCAATGCTCTGCTTCACAATTCGCTCGCCTATTTCAGGCTGTTCAGCGCCGAATTGAGCGAATCGCCGCGGGATCCGGTTTTGGCCCGGCAGGTGAGCGGCCTGACGGCCGCGATGCTCCATTTGACACTCGACACTTCGAGCTCGGTGATGGACGAGGTGGACGACGAACTCAACCGGATATCGACCGAAAACCTCTCACCCGAAGACACCAGGGCCGTGCCGGCCATGTTGGCGCACGCGCGCATGCTGCGTGACCTCCTGCCGGCGACGGACCATACCCTGAAGGCACTGTTCGCAACGCGGAGCCATCAGCAAGGGCAAGCCATCCGGGTGCTGGTGCTTGCCCGTGCCGCGGCGTTCGAGCAGAGGGCTTCGCGCTATCGCTACGTGCTCTACGGCATATCGCTCATCCTTGTCGCGATGCTGATCTATCTGGGAGTGCATCTGGAGTGGCGCGCGCGCCTGCTGCGGCGGCGCGCAAATTTCGAACACATCATCGCCAGAATCTCGACCCGGTTTATCAATGCCGGTCCTGGGGAACTGGGAGCGCAGGTCGCCCGCGCGCTCGAAGAGATGGCGGCCTTTTTTGGCGCAGATCGCGCCTATTTCATCGTGACCGACGGCGCGGGGCAAATCTATCGGTGGTCTCGGACGGGAATCATGTTTCCGCACGGCTGGCCCCAGAAGGCTCTGGCCGTGGCATCGAGAATCGGAGGCTGGTCCAACGGCATAGTCCACATTGCCCATGACGATCAGCTCGCGCATGGCGATGGAAGCGGCGTTCCGGCCGCGATCGGAATTCGGGAGTGGCTCTGCATCATGGATCCGAAAGGCGAGCCTTTTGGCGGAATGCTCGGCTTCGATGCGCTCACCGGCAAGATCGGGATCCGCAAAAGCGAATTCGGACTCTGCCGAATGGCGTTCGACGCCATCGCCTACGCCATCGACCGGGAGTTCCTCGAAGGCGAGAGGCGGCGCCTGGAGGACAAGCTGCAGCAGGCCCATCGGATGGAGACCATCGGCGCCCTGGCGAGTGGGGTCGCGCACAACTTCAACAATATCGTGGCGGCCATTCTCGGCTATGCCGAAATGGCCCATGCCCAGGTGAAACCGGGAAGCCGCGCGGCCGAGAACGTCGCCGAGATCCGGCAGGCCGGCGAGCGCGCCCGCGATCTGGTCGAACATATCCTCACTTTCGGCCGGCGCAGCGACACGAGCCGGGAACATATCCCACTGGGTACTTTGATCCTGGAAACGAAGTCCTTTTTGGAAGCGACGCTTCCAACACGTATCAAACTGGTCGTTGGACAGGTCTCGGATCAGTCCATCCTGATATCCGGGGAACTGGCGCAATTGCAGCAGGTGATCATGAATATCTGCAGCAATGCGGCTCAGGCGATCGACGGGGCGGGAACCATCGAAATCGAGGCCGGGCTTACGGAAGTCGCGGCGCCGCTGCAGCTGGATCACGGCCGGCTCGCTCCGGGGCGATACACGGTCATTTCCGTGAGCGACGATGGGCGCGGCATGGACGAGGCAACGCTGGAGCGGATCTTCGAGCCGTTTTTCACAACCCGGGCCGACGGCAATGGCCTTGGTCTTTCGACCGCGCTGGAGATCGTTCGTGAACATGGCGGGGGCATTGCCGTCGAAAGCAAGCCCCGGATCGGAACCCGGTTCGAAGTCTGGCTTCCCTATAGCCCGGCGATCCAGGCGGATACGGAGCAACGCGCGCAGAGAGTGGCGGGCCGTGGAGGCGGCCAGGCTGTGCTGGTGTTCGAAGCGGACCGCGCCCGGCTGTTGAAGCACGAAGAGATTCTGGCGGCGCTCGGATACGAACCAGCGGGTTTCACCGATGTATCGGAGGCCATAGCGGCTTGCCGAGCGTCGCCTGGACGCTTCGACATCGCGCTGCTCTGTCACCAGCACGGCAAGGGCTCGCCGCTTGATCTCGCTATGACGGTGCACCGGGCGGTACCGGACCTGTCGATCATCCTAGCGGTGCCATGGGCTGCAGACCTGGCGGCGCCCGCATTGGCGGAGGCCGGCGTTTCGGAGATCGTCGGATTGCCTCTGACGTCTGCCGAGCTTTCCGGCGCGTTGGCGCATTGCTGCGAAACGCCATTGTCCCGGCGGCGGATGCGTGAAGAGGCTTAGAAACCGCGCCAGTGGTCGAGAATCAAGGTCGCCGCGCTTCGCGTCCCTCGCGGCCGAGCGGTTACCTTCCGTCGCGGCGATGATCGGCCCTTTCATAAGGATGTGCCCGGTGTTGGCGAGAGCCTGGGAATCGTCAACGCCCGCCGCCGTCGCCAGCTCATGAATAAAGACGCGGATGCGCGACGCGCGACAGCGGCGCCATGCAGCGGATCTCCGGGCTGATATTCGAGCAGAGCCTTGACGAAGGCGCAGCCTTCGAACCCGTCGCGATTGAACCACTCGTCGAAGACATCGAAGATTCCAAGGAGACGGTTGCGCGGCGTGTTCGCGCGCTTCTTTACCTCGGAGCACAGCCGGTCCTGGGTCCAGAGCTCATGGCGGAGTTCCATGAATGCCGCCACCAGTTCTTGCTTCGATTGAAAATGCCGGTAGAGCGTCATCTTGGCGACGCCGGAATGCTGGATGATCGTGTCGATCCCGACCGATCGCGTACCCTGCTGTGAAAACAACTGATAAGCGCTTTCGAGGATACGGGAGCGCGCATCCTCGGCCCGTGTTCCTGCCGCGCGAAACCGTCCTGCACGGCTCCACCGATCTGCTCGCCCTCGGCAAAGCGGTCATGGCGAACGACTTGACCGCATTGGCGCTGCTGAGCTGCGATGTTGCGCGATCTTTGCCGGCGATCACCGCCCCGCTGGATGCGATTGGCGGCGATCCGATGCGCCGCGGTCGGCGGGGCCTATCTTCAAAGGCTGGGGATCGAGGGTCTGAGCGCGATCGCACGGCTCGGCCCGTTGCGCGATCTCATGATGTCCGCGGCCCTCTATGCCCGCAGTCTTCCGGCCGTGACCGTGGGCACTGAATTAATCGGAGTCCTCGACCTCGATTCGAGCGCCATCGCCCCCGGCCAAGGACATCGATCCGGCTTTGCCAAGAAGCTGAACGGTCGGCATATGAACGGAAGACAACTCCCCGGACAGCGGCAATCGCGAATACGTTGCGCCACGGATTGTTTTCACACTTAGAAATTTAGGAAAAATCTCACATAATGACTTTATGCACATCATTGTGGTGCTAAATAGATTTTAACAAGCATTTT
>DASYEG010000190.1:0-2656 GCA_036499145.1 Micropepsaceae bacterium
TATTTGGCCGCGCTTGGCCCGCGGCTGAACGCGTTCTATCTTGAGCGCGACGTGCTCCTTCGCACCCTGGGGAATGTCGTCTACGTTCTTCCTCCCTATTGCGTGCGAGCAAGTGAGCTCGACAGGATTTATGATGTCATCGATGCCTCCCTCGCTTTCGTCGAATTTTGAGGAGAACAATCGCCGTCTGGTGGCGCCCGTGCGCACGCGGCTAGCCGCGATTTGCGCGGCCGCGCCGCTCCATGCGCGCTTTCTCAACATGCTGTCGCTGCTGGAACATATCGGCAGCCGCAAAATCATGACCAGTCCGGCCATGCAGGCGCCGGACTTGGACGCTTTGAAGCATCTCGCGGAGGAGGCGCGGCATGCCGTCTTCTTCAAGCGCGCCGCGGAACGCACCGCCGCGCGCGCGTTCGACTATTCGCCGGCAAACACGCTCGCTGAGCCTTCCGCGCGACTCTATATGAGCAGACTCGATGTGGAGATTTCCCGCGGCGTGGGCGCGGCGGCCATACCAGCGCTCCCCTATCTCTATATGTCGCTGATCGTGGAGCTGCGCGCCGTCTGGCTTTATCGCATCTACCAGGCCGTGCTTTTGGAGCAGAAGGCCGGGTTGACGCTGAAAAGCATTCTCGCCGAGGAAGAGCTGCATCTCTGTGCGATGTCCGCGCGCCTGTCGCAATTGGATCGGAACGCCGCCAGCCGGATCCCGCATTTCTGCGCATTCGAGGAGGTCCTGTTCCGGCATTTGTGGTCCGAGATCGAGGAGGCATGCGCCGTGCCGAGCCTGGCCGCGGAGTAGTTGCCCGTGGATATCCGCCGCATTCTCCTTGTTTCCGGCGCCATCTTGCTTATCGCGGGGCTGGCTTGGCCCATTATCAGCCGGTTGGGCCTGGGGCGTCTGCCCGGCGATATCGCGATAGAGCGCCAGAATTTCCGGTTCTACTTTCCGCTCGCCACGTCTCTTGTGGTGAGCGTGGTCCTCACTCTTCTCTTTTGGCTGTTCCGGCGTTAAGAGCGAGCGAGGTTTTTCGATAGTCCCATGATCAGGCGTCCCGTTCGCCGTGCGCTTCTTTCCGTGTCCGACAAGACGGGCCTGATCGATTTCGCGCGCGCGCTCGCAGGCCATGGCGTGCAGCTCATCTCGACGGGGGGAACCGCCAAGATTTTGCGCGAGGCGGGGCTCGCGGTGACGGATGTGTCGGACATCACCGCATTTCCGGAAATCATGGATGGGCGCGTAAAGACGCTGCATCCCAAAATCCATGGCGGTCTATTGGCCCTACGCGATAAGCATGCCGATGCCATGCGCACGCATGGGATCGAAGGCATCGATCTTCTGGTTTCCAATCTCTATCCGTTCGAATCCACGATCGCCAAAGGCGCTGCGTTCGACGAAGCGATCGAGAATATCGACGTCGGCGGTCCGGCGATGATCCGCGCCGCGGCCAAGAACCATGAATGGGTTAGCGTCGTCGTCGACCCCGAGGATTATGCGACCGTGCTCGCCGAAATCGCCACCGGCGGGGTGAGCGCGGAGACGCGGCTGAAACTCGCGGGAATCGCCTTCGCCCGCACCGCCGCCTACGATTCGGCAGTGTCGAACTGGCTTGCGGATATGCGCGCCCATCAGGGCGAGGCTGAACCGCCGCGCCGTCGAGCCTTCGCAGGAATATTGCGGCGGAAGCTGCGCTATGGCGAAAATCCGCATCAGCAGGCCGCGTTCTACGCGACCGGCGAAAAGCACTTCGGCGTGGCGACCGCGACCCAGCTTCAGGGCAAGGAACTCTCCTACAACAACATCAACGACACGGACGCGGCCTATGGACTGGTGGCGGAGTTCGACACCGCCATTCCTGCCTGCGCCATCATCAAGCATGCGAACCCTTGTGGCGTGGCACTGGGGTCTTCGCTTGCCGATGCCTATCGAAAGGCTCTTGCCTGCGATCCCGTGAGCGCCTTCGGCGGCGTCCTCGCGTTCAACCGGCCGCTCGACAAAGCGACCGCCGAGGAAATCGCCAGACTGTTCACCGAGGTCATCATCGCACCGGATGCGGATCAGGACGCACGGGCCATTCTCGGCGCCAAAAAGAATCTGCGCCTCTTGATCGCAGGCGGTCTGCCGGATGCGCACGCTCCCGGTTGGCAGTTCCGCTCGGTCGCGGGCGGATTTCTGGCGCAGACACGCGATGCGCTCACCGCGGTTCCGGGAGATTTGAAGGTGGTCACCAAGCGCCAGCCCACCGATGCCGAGAGCGCCGACATGATGTTCGCGTTCACAGTGGCCAAGCACGTCAAGTCCAACACCATCGTCTACGCCAAGGATGGCGCAACCGCGGGCATCGGCGCCGGCCAGATGAGCCGCGTGGATGCCGCGCGCATTGCCGCGGCGAAGGCGCGCGAAGCGGCCGAGGCCGCGGGCTGGCCCGAACCGCGCACCAAGGGCTCGGCGGCGGCGTCCGACGCGTTCTTTCCCTTCGCCGATGGGCTTCTTGCAGTGGCCGAGGCAGGTGCAACGGCGGTCATCCAGCCGGGCGGTTCGGTGAAGGACGATGCGGTGATCAGGGCGGCGGACGATGCGGGGCTTGCGATGGTCTTCACCGGCATCCGCCACTTCCGGCACTAGATTTCCGTTGCGCGGGTTTCCTGCACGAAC
>DASYEG010000191.1:0-7462 GCA_036499145.1 Micropepsaceae bacterium
CCTTCTGGAAGTGGGCATCGGTCTGGTGCGTTCGGCCAAGCGCAAGGACGTCGAGGCCCAGGCCGAAGCCAAGGCCGAGGAACGCGTGCTGACGGCGCTGGTGGGAAACGCGGCCGCCGCGACACGCGATTCCTTCCGCAAGCGCCTGCGTGCGGGCGAACTCGACGACAAGGAGATCGAGATCGAGGTGCGCGATGCCGGCGGGATGCCGTCGCTCGAAATTCCCGGCATGCCGGGCGCCCAGATCGGCATGGTGAATCTGGGCGATATCTTCGGCAAGGCGCTGGGAGGGCGCACCAAGACGCGGCGCCTGACCGTCGCGGCCTCGCATGTCCTTCTGATCGCCGAAGAGGCCGACAAGCTGCTCGACAATGAATCCATCTTGCGCGATGCCATCGACAATGTGGAAAACAACGGCATCGTGTTCCTGGACGAGATCGACAAGATCTGCGCCCGCGGCGAAATCCGCGGCGGTGCCGATGTCAGCCGCGAAGGCGTGCAGCGCGATCTTCTCCCGCTTCTCGAAGGGACGACGGTCGCCACCAAGCACGGACCGGTGAAGACCGATCACATCCTGTTCATTGCGTCCGGCGCGTTCCATCTGGCCAAGCCGTCCGACCTCTTGCCGGAGTTACAAGGGCGCCTTCCCATCCGGGTGGAGCTGAAGGCGCTCACGCGCGAGGATTTCCGGCGCATCCTGACCGAACCCGAAGCCAGCCTCATCAAGCAATGTGTGGCGCTCTTGGAGACGGAGAACGTCATGCTGGATTTCACCGGGGATGGGATCGACGCCATCGCGCAGATCGCCGCCGACGTGAACGCGCGGGTGGAAAATATCGGCGCGCGGCGGCTGCAGACCATCATGGAACGGGTGCTCGACGAGATCAGCTTCACCGCCACCGACCGCAACGCCGAAACGCTCACCGTCGACGGGGCCTATGTGCGCGCGCGGGTGGAGGACCTCGCCAAGGATCAGGATTTGTCGCGTTTCATTCTGTGAGCGACGCTAGAAGCTGGTATAGCGCGCCATGGTCGCGGCGAACGCCACCAGCGGAATCAACAGCCGGATTTCCCATCTGAGATAGGTGCGAAGCTTTTTGATCTCGGCAACGGGAGGCGCGAAATCCGCATCGGCCTTGGCCGCCGCGTGCCAGGCCCGGAAACGGATGGTGGGCGGCACGGACAAAATCCCGATTGCGGCGAAGCACGCCATCTTGGCCCAGAACCAGACATTCTCGACATAATATTGATAGCCCTTGGCGCCGTAGATCACGCGCAAAACGCCGATCACGACGATCAATCCCGCCGAGGCGCCATAACCGATATCGAGACGCGCGATCCGTGCGGCATCCGCCGCTCCCATGCCGTCGCGCAGCAGCGAGGCCTGTACGGCCAGCATGATCGCCAAGCCGAACACCAGCACATGATGGATGATCGCCAACCAAAGATCGGTCATGCGGCCGCTTTGCTCCACCAGGATTCTGTCGTGGAATTTACCAATAGTTTTCGTGGGATACCAGGAACGATCTAGCGCATTGACCCCTTGGGGATTCCCTGCAAGAAACGCCCTCCTGGCGCACACGAGGGCGGAGATGCAGCGTTCAAACTATCTCTTCACGAGCGAATCGGTTTCCGAAGGCCATCCCGACAAAGTAAGCGACCGCATCTCGGATGAGGTCGTGGATTTGTTTTT
Organism: Micropepsaceae bacterium; assembly: GCA_036499145.1. Classification (GTDB taxonomy): domain Bacteria; phylum Pseudomonadota; class Alphaproteobacteria; order Micropepsales; family Micropepsaceae; genus CAIYRG01. The sequence continues at coordinate 1,694 of DASYEG010000191.1, forward strand.
CCGCGAAGGCCCCAAGGAAGGCATGAGCCCCTGGGATATTCGCGCCGCCTGCGAAACCCTCTGCACCACCAACCGTGTCGTTATCGCGGGCGAGACCCGTGGTCCCAAGGGCGTCGGTGCGGCACAGGTGGAAGAGGTAGCGCGCGCCGCGATTCGTGACATCGGTTATGAGCAGGACGGCTTCCACTGGAAGAGAGCCCAGGTCGAAGTTCTGCTGCACGCGCAATCGCCGCACATCGCGCAAGGCGTGGATGCGGCGGGCAACAAGGATGAGGGTGCGGGCGATCAGGGCATCATGTTCGGCTATGCCTGCCGCGAGACCCCCGCGCTGATGCCGGCGCCGCTGTTCTACAGCCACAAAATCCTGGAATTGCTCGCCAAAGTCCGCAAAGCGGGCAAGGAGCCGAAGCTCGGTCCGGATGCCAAATCGCAAGTCACGCTGCGCTATGCGAATGGCGTTCCGGTGGAAGCCACCCAGATCGTGCTCTCGACCCAGCATCTCGACGAGAACATGTCCTCGGACGATGTTCGCGAGATTGTCGAGCCCTATATCCGCCAGACCCTGCCGAAGGAGTGGATCACCGCCAACACCGTCTGGCACGTCAATCCCACGGGGGCCTTCGTGGTCGGCGGGCCGGATGGCGATTGCGGCCTCACCGGACGCAAGATCATCGTCGACACCTACGGCGGGGCTGCTCCCCATGGCGGCGGCGCCTTCTCGGGCAAGGATTCGACCAAGGTGGACCGCTCGGCCGCCTACGCCGCGCGCTATCTCGCCAAGAATGTGGTGGCGGCTGGCGTCGCGGATCGCTGCACCATCCAGATCGCCTATGCCATCGGCGTGGCGGACCCCCTCTCGCTTTATGTCGACCTGCACGGCGCAGGGACTGCGGACCCGGCGAAGCTGGAGAAAATCCTGCCCGAGCTGATGAGCCTGAAACCGCGCGGCATCCGCGAACATCTGGGCCTGAACAAGCCGATCTATGCCCGCACCTCTGCTTACGGCCATTTCGGGCGCGAGCCCGATGCCGAAGGCGGGTTCTCCTGGGAGAAGACCGATCTCGCGGACAAGATCAGAGCCGCCCTCTGATTGCCGTCAGGCGAACAGCAGCCAGCCCTGATAGGTGGTCAGCGCCAGCACGAGCAGACCAACGCCCGCGAGCAATCTGCGCGCGGGTAGATATTTGGCAAGAAAGCTCGCAATCGGAGCTGCGATGATGCCTCCGGTCACCAAGCCGGCGACCGGAGTTGCATAATCGAGAAGACTCCCCGCCCTCTCCCAATGGCCGGAAACGAGCGTCACGACGAATGTGGCGGAAATCGCCATCGTGACTAGGAATTCCGAGGCATTTACCGAGCCGATGACGTAGCGAGGCTCGCCGCCTTGGGCCAGCATCGCGCTCGTGACCACCGGGCCCCAGCCGCCGCCGCCCACGGCATCGCAAAAGCCGCCCACGATCCCGTAAAGTCCCGTGGCGCGCGTCGAAATGGGTTTGGATTTTTGGCGCCCGAAGGCGCGCCTCAGAATGAGCACGCCCATGATGCCGAGATACGGCACGACATAGGGACGCGTGACCTCGCCATTCACGCCGGTCAGGATGTAGGCCCCGATGACGCCGCCGATGACACCTGCCGGCATCAGACGCCAGAAGATCCGGAAGTCTACGTTGCGATGCAAAAGATGCGCCCCGCTCGAAACCGCGGTGGTGAAGAGTTCGGCCGCATGGGTACTGGCGGAAACGGCGGCCGGCGTGGATCCCAGGGCCAGAAGCACCGTCGCCGAGACGATGCCGTAGCCCATTCCAAGCCCGCCATCGATGAGTTGGGCGAGAAGCCCCACCATGGCGAAAAGAGCGAATTCGTTCATCCAAACCGCGTTGCCAATATCCTGGTCATCGTCAAATCCTGGTTCCTTCCGTCTCCCGATAGAACGCGAAGCGGTGTGTTAAGGCGTCAGAACAGGTTGACCCTGGCTGTTTCCAGGCTATCGCTTCCGGGATGACCGACAACACACATTCCCGAAAGCTTTATGGCCGCCGCAAAGGCCCGGCTTTAAGCGCGCATCAGACGGGGCTGCTCGCCCGGCTGCTCCCTCGGCTTGCATTCGCTCCCACGGCCGGCCGCGCGGCGGACGATTATTTTTCTGCGCCCGTTCAGGACGTCTGGCTGGAAATCGGGTTCGGCGCCGGCGAGCATCTGGCTTGGCAGGCGCAAAGCAATCCGGACATCGGCATCATCGGCGTCGAGCCCTATGTCGCGGGCATGGCGAAACTCCTGGCGAAGCTCGCGCCTCTGTGCGGGGAAGACGGCCCGGATCAAAGGGCGGTGAACATCCGCCTCTATAACGAAGATGCGCGCGATGTGATCGCGGCCCTCCCCGATGCGAGCCTTGGGCGCGTGTTCCTTCTTTTCCCCGATCCCTGGCCGAAGACGCGCCACCACAAGCGGCGATTTGTCCAGATGGAGATGCTGGATCGTCTCGCGCGCGTGATGAAACCCGGCGCCGAATTTCGCTTCGCGACCGACGATCCCGGCTATCGGGTCTGGGCGCTGGAGCGTCTGTCGGCGCATCCCGCGTTCGCATGGCTCGCGGAAGATTCCATCGATTGGAAGACGCGCCCGGCGGATTGGCCGCAAACCCGCTACGAAGCGAAAGCGATCCATGCGGGACGCGCGTGCTGCTATCTGCGTTTTGCGCGGCTTTAATTACGCACCGGGCATCAGGGCCGCGCTCGTCACGGCCATGGCATTGACGGCCGCGTGTAACCCGAATGTCAGGAGCAGGGACCCGCTGCGCGCCCTCAGCCAGCCGAACAGCAGGCCCAGCGCGAAAATCTCGCCGATGAAGAACCACTGATATTGCACATGGATAATCGCCCATGCCGCAGCGGTCAGCACGATTGTCGGCCACGTGCCGAAGGACAGCGAGAACCCGCGGAACAGGAAACCGCGAAACAGCAGTTCCTCTTGCAGGGGCCCGAGGAAGACGAAGGTCACGACCAGTAGCGTCAGCATGCCGGCGGCCCGCGCGCTGTCGAACGTGTCGGCAATGAAGGCCGGAGTTTCCTGTCCCGTGAGCGAAGCGAGAAGCCCGGTACCCAGGAGCACGGCGGCAAGCGAACCCACGCCAATGGCGACGTCGCGCACTCGCGGCCATTTCAGCGCCAGATATTCGCGTAAAGGGACGCGGGACAGCCTGACCGCGAGCGCCATGATGCCCAGCACGGCCGGCGCGGAAACCGCCAGCGAGAACGCCAATACGGCGCCATTGGAGCCCAGCGATGTGAGCGCAATCGTTTGTCCGGGATGAAGGAACCGCGCCAGTCGCAGATAGGCGAGCGCGCCCAGGGTCTGGAACACGACCATCACCAGCATGATGGGAACGGCCCAGCCGAGTGTCGCCCACGGACCCCAGCGGCGCCGTCCAACCGCGCGCGGCGGTTCGAGCTGCGAGGCGACGGAAAGAGAAGGAGCCAGATCCATGAGAATGCCTTAAAGGAACAAATTTACCGCGTCTGTCACGATTTCATGATGGAAAACGCGCCAGATGGTGAACGGGTTATAGAAGCGATATTCCGCGGACCATCTTGTAATGACAGGAGGGACAGCGTAGATAGGCGTCATTCCTGACAACAGAAAACTGTTGTGTGGCGATTTAAGAGATCGCCGCGGCCGGAAAGCTTTGGTTTGGGAAAGCTTTGGTTTGGGAAGCGATGTTTTGAATGAGGTCGTCCTGAGCGCTGAGAATCCCCTGGATGTGCTGCTTGCCCCCGCGGTCGAGGCCGCGGGCTACCGGCTGGTGCGTCTGCGCGTGATGGGCGCGAAAAAGAAAACGCTGCAAGTGATGGCCGAACGTCCCGACGGCAGCATGAATGTCGAGGATTGCGCGTTGCTGTCGCGCACGCTTTCCGAGCTGCTGGAAGCGGCCGACCCGATTGCCGAGGAATTCGTGCTGGAAGTGTCGTCGCCGGGCATCGACCGCCCGCTGACGTCGGAAACCGATTTCGTCCGTTTTGCCGGCCATGATGTGAGAATGGAAATGACCCATGGGGTGAACGGCAGGCGGCGCTTCAAGGGCGTGCTCGCCGGTCTCGATGGGCACGAGGTGCTGATGGATGTGACGGGCGAGGACGGGCCGCGGCGCGTGCGTCTGCCCTTCGGCGACATCGCGGATGCGAAGCTCGTCCTGACGGACCGGCTGATCCAGGAAAGTTTGAAGGCAAGGGAATCGCGCGAAGTCCAATCGTCTCATTAGGGCAATCTTCCCGCCGGGACGGGCGTCGCATTCATTCAATCGGGAGTGAACATCATGGCTATCGGAATTGCCGCCAACCGGCTCGAATTGCTGCAGATCGCAGACGCCGTCGCGCGCGAGAAATCGATCGACAAATCGGTCGTCATCCATGCGATGGAAGAAGCGATGCAGCGCGCCGCGAAATCGCGTTACGGCACCGAGAACGAGATCAGGGTCGAAATCGATCCCAAGACCGGCGAGACACATATCTCGCGATATCTGCACGTCGTGGATCAGATCGAAAACGACAAGATCGAGATTTCCATGGCCGATGCGCGCCGGCGCAACCCCGCCGCCCAGGTCGGCGACATCATCGCCGAGACGCTGCCGCCCATAGAATTCTCACGCATCGCAACCCAGGCCGCCAAGCAGGTGATCGTGCAAAAGGTGCGCGACGCCGAGCGCGAACGTCAATATGACGAATACAAGGACCGCATCGGCGAGATCGTTCACGGCACGGTCAAGCGCGTCGAATTCGGCTCCGTGGTGGTCGATTTCGGGCGCGCCGAGGGCGTGGTCCGCCGCGATGAGATGATCCCGCGCGAATCCTTCCGCAATGGCGACCGCATCCGCGCCTATATCTACGATGTGCGCCGCGAAACACGCGGCCCGCAGATTTTCCTCTCCCGCACCCATCCCCAATTCATGGCGCGCTTGTTCGCGCAGGAAGTGCCGGAAATCTATGACGGCATCATCGAAATCCGCGCGGTGGCGCGCGATCCGGGAAGCCGCGCCAAGATCGCGGTGATCTCCAAGGATTCCTCGATCGATCCGGTGGGCGCGTGCGTCGGCATGCGCGGCGTGCGCGTGCAGGCGGTCGTCCAGGAATTGCAGGGCGAACGCATCGACATCATTCCGTGGAACGGCGATCCGGCCACTTTTATCGTGAATGCGCTGGCTCCCGCCGAAGTCTCCAAGGTGGTGCTGGATGAGGAAACGCGCCGCGTCGAAGTGGTGGTGCCCGACGATCAGCTTTCGCTCGCCATCGGCCGGCGCGGCCAGAATGTACGGCTGGCGTCCCAATTGACCGGCTGGCAAATCGACATTCTGACCGAGCAGGAAGAATCCGAGCGCCGCCAAAAGGAATTCGCCGAGCGCACGGCGCTCTTCATGGAAGCCCTGGATGTGGATGAGACCGTCGCCCAGCTCCTGGCATCGGAAGGGTTCGCGAGCGTGGAGGACGTCGCCTATGTGCCTGTCCATGAACTCGCCGAGATCGAAGGCTTCGACGAAGAGACCGCCGAAGAGCTGCAGGCGCGCGCGACCGGCCACATCGATCAGAAGAACGCCGCGTTCGACGCCAAGCGCCGCGAACTTGGCGTCGCGGACGAAATTGCCGAGACCGAAGGGCTGACGCCCCCCATGCTGGTGAAGCTCGGCGAGAACGGGATCAAGACGCTCGAAGATCTGGCCGGCTGCGCCAGCGACGACCTTCTTGGTTATGTCGAGAACAAGGGCAATGAACGCGTGCGCGT
>DASYEG010000192.1:0-6544 GCA_036499145.1 Micropepsaceae bacterium
GCACGTTGCCGATCAGGCGTGGACGGTCTCGCCGTGGAGGTTGATGTCGAGCCCTTCGACTTCGACATCGCGCTTCACGCGCAGGCCCACGATCATGTCGATGATCTTGAGGATGACGTAGGTGGCGATGGCGCAGTACACGAAGACGCCGGCCACATCGTAGAACTGAATCAGCATCTGATGGCCGTTGCCGTCGTGGATCCAACCCTTCCCCGCCATGTTGATCGCGCTGGAGGCGAACACACCCGTCAGCATCGCGCCGAGCGCGCCGCCGACGCCATGCACGCCGAAGGCATCGAGGGCGTCGTCATAGCCGAAGATCTTCTTCATGTGCACCGAAGAGAGATAGCAGACGAAGCCGGCGATAAAGCCGATGATCAGCGCGCCCGTTGGATCGACGAAGCCCGAAGCCGGCGTGATCGCAACCAGGCCCGCCACCGCGCCCGAGATCATGCCGAGCACGGACGGCTTCTTGGCGACCATCCACTCCACCGCCATCCAGGCCATGGCGGCAGCCGCTGTCGCGATCTGGGTTGCCGCCGCCGCCATGCCGGCGTTGACGTTGGCGGTCACCGCGCTGCCTGCGTTGAACCCGAACCAGCCCACCCACAGAAGCGAGGCCCCGATGACGCTGAGCACGAGATTGTGCGGCGACATGTTCTCGGTGCCGAGGCCTACGCGTTTTCCCAGCACGAGGCAGGTGATGAGGCCCGCCGTGCCCGCGTTCAGGTGCACCACGGTGCCGCCGGCATAGTCGAGGGCGCCCAACGTGCCCAGCCAGCCGCCGCCCCAGACCCAATGCGCGATCGGGCAATAGACCAGAAGCAGCCAGAGCGACATGAACCACATGAAAGCGGAAAACTTCATGCGGTCCGCCAGCGCGCCGGCGATCAGGGCGGGCGTGATGATGGCGAATGTCATCTGGAAGAACATGTAGACGGATTCAGGAATGGTCGGCGCCAGCATCGTGGTTGCATTCACGCCCATAGGGCCGAGCAGCAGATAATTGACGCCCCCTATGAAGGAATTGACCCCCGCGTCGGGGTTTGTCGTGAAGGCCAGGGAATAGCCGATGACCATCCACAGCACGGTGATGATGCAAGTGGCGCCGAAACTCTGCGCCAGCGTCGCGAGCACGTTCTTCTTGCGCACCATGCCGCCATAAAAAAGGGCCAGCCCCGGAATGGTCATCATCAGCACGAGAGCGCTCGATGTGATCATCCAGGCGGTGTCGCCGGAATCGATCTTGGGAGGTGCGGGCGTTGCGGCCGCAGGCGCGGCGGCGGGCGCGGCCGCGTCGGGTGCGGCTGCCGGAGCGGCAGGCGCGGCTTCTGCCGCAGGCGCGTCCGCGGGTGCGGGTTGCGCATGGACGGCGCCGCCCATGATCAAAAAGGCCGCGGCGCCAGCCACCACGGTCCTGGAAAACCATTTCATCATCATGTTCATCGTTTAAATCCCCTCAAATCCTATATTTGCTCAGAGTGCGTCATTGTCGATCTCGCCCGTCCGTATACGGACGACCTGATCCACCGATGTGACGAAAATCTTGCCGTCCCCGATCTGCCCGGTCCTGGCATTGTTGGTGATGGCTTCGATCACCGCGTCCGCCATTTCGCTGCGCACGGCGACTTCGATCTTGATTTTGGGCAGGAAGTTCACCGCGTATTCCGCGCCGCGATAGATTTCCGTATGTCCCTTCTGGCGCCCATAGCCCTTGACCTCGCTGACGGTCATGCCCTGGACGCCCAGCGCCGACAGCGCTTCGCGCACTTCATCGAGCTTGAACGGCTTGATGATGGCCGTGATGAATTTCATGCTGGTGCCCCTGTTGAACTGATTTTTCCGCTGGCCGGTTTCCGCGGCCGCCTTATCGGATATCAAGAAGCGTGCCGGTTTTGCGCGATGCGGTAAGTCCCTGATGTTACTGGGTAGAATTTCTGATTATGACGGGAATGTCAGATTGGTCGCCGACCGGGTGATTAATTTTTGTGCAAAAAAAGAAAATTGCACAATATTTGTGCGGCTGATCGAAATAAGCGGCTGCGGCGCCCAGCGGCATGGCCTCGCGTGCGTTTGCCCTTGCGGGAAACACCAAGATGGCTCACCCAGTCAAAAGACCCGAAAAGTGGCGGCACCGCGACTCGTTATGAGCGAAACGATTCCAGCGACGGTCTCCACCTCTCCCGGGAGCGCCGTTGCCGCGCCTTGGGCGTGGGCATCGTTCAAGCGCGCGCTGCGCACGCTGCATCTTTGGCTCGGGATCGCGTTGTGCCTGCCGATGATCGCGATCGGCCTGTCGGGCAGCGCGCTGCTCGCGCAGCGGCAGATCCTGTGGCTTTGGGTGCCGGCGGTTTCCTCGGCAGGCGAGCGTCAATCGCTGTCGCGGATTGTGGCGGCGGCAGAGGCCGCCATGCCGGTGAAAGCGAACTGGGTGGAGATTCCGCGCTCGCAAAGGCAGCCGGCTGCCGTCCAATTCATCGTGTCGAACCGTCCCAACCGCACCGTCGAGGTTCTGGTCGATCCGATTTCGCTGAAGCTGCTTGGCTCGTCCGAGCTGGTGCGGCGCGGGCCCATCATGGCCTTCATGGTCAGGATCCATGAGTTCCTAATGCTGCCGGACCGTATCGGTCTTCCCGCCGTCGGCTGGACGGCCATTGCCATGACGGTCATGGGTCTCTCCGGGCTCGTATTGTGGTGGCCGCGAAAGGGCCGCTGGGCCGCCGCGTTCCTGGTGAAGCGCGGCGCGCGGGGATTGCGGCTCCATCTCGATCTGCATCATGCCATCGGGATTTGGGGACTTCTGATCTTTCTCGTGCTCAGCGTCAGCGGAATCTATCTGGCGTTCCCGCAGACGGTCAGCGGTGCCGTCCAGGCGGCCTTTCCCGCGCGCGAAACCGAGGCAAAACCGATGCCGCCGGGCTTCCCGGAGACCTGGCCGATTCCGCCCGATGAGGCCGTCGCCATCGCGAAAGCCGCGGTGCCCGACGCGATCCCTGTCGGTATCCTGCTTCCCCGCAACCCCGGCGCCGTGCTGATGGTGCAGATGGAGACCCACGCAATCGCGCCTTCCATTCCTCCGATCACGGTGGCTTTCGACCCCAGCAACACCGGCACGATCCAGATCGACGATCCGCGAAACTATCCCCTTCCGGACCGCATCCTGAACCTGCTCTATGCGCTGCATTTCAGCGTCGGCGTCGGCGGGCTCTGGACGTTCCTCGTTTTCCTTGCCGGGCTGCTGCCGCTGTTCCTGGCCGTCACCGGAGTGACCATCTGGTGGACGAAGCGCGCACGCCGGCGCGCGGCGGCTTTGTTGCGCGCCTGAGCGGACGACAAACAATGGACATGATGCAAAAGGATGTCGTCATTGCGGGTGGGGGGATGGCCGGGCTCACCCTTGCGCTCGCGCTCGCGCAAGGCGGTCTCGAGGTCGCGCTCGCCGATTCCCTGACCCGCGCGCAGATGGAAGACGAGCGCTTCGACGGACGGGTGGCCGCGCTCGCCTTTGCGTCCGTCCGTATGCTGATCGTATTGGGCGTATGGGAGCAGCTTGAAAAAGACGCCCAGCCCATCGCCGATATTCTGGTGAACGAGGGAACGCTGGGCCATGGCCCGACGCCGTTCTCGTTGCATTTCGATCATCGCGAGATCGGCGAGCCGCTCGGTCATATCGTCGAGAATCGCCATATCCGCCAAGCGCTTCTCGCCGCTGTTGCGGCGGACAAGCGGATCGCCCTGTTCCCGAGTGCGTCCGCCACCGGCCTCACGATCGGTGAGGAACGCGCGGTCCTGAGCCTTTCCACCGGCGAGACCATCGCCGCGCGCCTGGCGGTTGCGGCGGAGGGGCGCGATTCCGCCTTGCGCGAAGCGCAGGGGATCGGGACCGTCGGCTGGGATTACGGACAGACCGGCATCGTGACGACGGTTGCCCATGAGCGCCCTCATAAGGGCGTCGCCTATGAGCAATTTCTTCCGACCGGGCCGTTCGCGATCCTTCCCATGACCGGCAACCGTGCTTCTTTGGTGTGGACGGAACGAACCGCCGAAGCGCTGCGCATTGTGGCGCTGCCCGAGGCTGCGTTCACCGCCGAACTGATCGCGCGCTTCGGGAATCATCTGGGCGCGGTCGTTCCCGTGGGTCCGCGCTGGTCCTATCCGTTGAAGCTCCATCTGGCGCGAAGCTACGTGAAGGATCGCTTCGCGCTCGCGGGCGATGCCGCCCACACCATCCACCCGCTGGCGGGACAGGGCTTGAATCTGGGCCTCAAGGATGTGGCGGCGCTGGCCGAGACCGTGCTGGATGCCGCGCGGCTGGGGCTCGACTATGGCCGTCTGGACGTGCTCAAGCGCTATGAGCGCTGGCGGCGTTTCGACAGTTTCGCGCTCGCGGCGGTGACCGATTCCCTGAATCGCCTGTTTTCCAATGATTTCCTGCCTTTACGCTGGGCCCGCGATCTCGGACTGGGAGCGGTGGACCGCATCCCGCCCTTGCGGCGATTCTTCATGCGCCATGCCGGGGGCGACCTCGGGACATTGCCGCGCCTTCTCAAAGGCGAGGCGGCCTAGCCGGATTTTTCGGACGGGGACGACCGAGCGGCCGATGACCCCCATGAATCCGATCCTCCTTCTCACGAAAATGTGCTAGTCATCGTTCCAGTCATCGCGACGGCTGCATGTGTCAGTGCGGCCGCTGCAATTGTTCCTCGCTTCACGTGGTCACGTTCAAACGCGGTTTGCATTGAAACGATCACCTTGCCCGGTACGCCAATCGTACAAGGTGATGAGAGGAGGACAGCAAATGGCACTCAGGGACATCACGCGCAATCTTGCTTTGGGAACAGCGGCAGCGGCGGTCATGCTCTGCGCGCAACCGGTTTTCGCGCTCGACAATGCGGGTTCACTGGAAGGCGTTGTGAAGAACGCCGCCGGGCAGCCCGTGAGCGGCGCGTTCGTGCGGCTGAAGAACGCCGACAAACGCCTGACCTTCATGGTGGTCAGTCAGAATCAGGGCGCGTTCAGCGCCAAGGATTTGCCGCCCGGCAGATATACCGTCCAGGGAATCAGCGGCGCCAGTCAGAGCGCTATTTCGGCGCCGGTCGATGTTGCCTCCGATAAGGCCTCCAAGATCGACGTCGCATTGTCCGGTGCGCGCGGACCGCTGTTGACGCCGGCATGGCCGGGCCGCGTCCCGGAAGCGCAGGTGACCAAGATTTCCACCGATGCGAAGGACCTGCCCGCCGGTGACGGCAAAGCTCTGATGAGCGAGAAGTGCACCGTCTGCCACGATGTGCAGCGCATCCTGTCCAAGCGTTCGGATCTCAGCGACTGGACATTCACCGTGAAGCGGATGCGGGTGAACATGGCGGCTGCGAGTTTGCCGGATATTTCCGATGCCGATGCCGCGGCGATCGTGAAATATGCGTCGGCCAATTTCAAACCGCTGCCCGGCGGCGACGACATCAATGGCCGCTTGCCGACTTATGCGATGACCGGCGAGAGCACGAAATATCGCGTCGTCACGCTCGATCTTCCCCGGCGCTATTCCGAGCCTCATGACATCGCCTCCGATCCGTCGGGCGTGGGCTGGGCGGCCGAGCGCGCGGGCGCTTTGATCCGCTTTGATCCCAAGACCTATGCGTTCACGGAAGTGAAGGTCCCTGCTGGACCGGCTCCGGCGGACCGTCAACGCCTCGGCAATCCGCAGATCAATGCCCAGGGCATCCTGTGGACGGCCGACGGCCCCAACAGCCGCTGGCTCAGCTACGATACCAAGGCCTTCAGCGCGGCTAATCCGCAGGTGCCGTTCCATATCTATCCGTGGACGCTTAAAGGTCACGGTGGCGCAGGCGGGAATTCCTTCGCGCTCGCTCCGGACGGAACGGTGTGGGGAACGGGCCAGGGACGCGAGGTGCGCATGTTGAATCCGGCGACGGCCGAGTTCAAGACCTTCGAATCCCCGAGCTACAAGCAGACCAAGGAGAGCCCGGGCGCGTATGGCCTTGCGGTGGCCGGCGACGGCTCCATCTGGTGGGCCGAAGACGATGCCGACATGATGGCGCGTGCCGATCCCAAGACCGGCGAAGTCACGGAGTACAAACTCCCGAACGTGGGCGGCCATGCGCTTCCCCGCCGCATGAACAGCGACTGGGACGGCAATCTGTGGGTCGGAGTCTGGGAGGCCGGCAAGCTGATGAAGGTCGACTACAAGACCAGGCAGATGACGGTCTACACACCGACGACTCCCAGCCTCGGCATGTATTCTGTCGTGGCCGACAAGAAGAACCATCTCATCTGGGTCAGCGCCCAACAGGTCGATAAGATTTTCCGCTTCGACCCCGCAACGGCCAAGTTCACCGAATATCCGCTGTCCTATGCGCAACAGGACCCGCGCCGGATCGACATCGATCCGACCAATTCGAACCGCATATTCTTCAGCGGCAATACGGCGGATCGTATCGGCTTCATCGAACTTCTGCCGTAAGCCGCAGCGGCTTTGTTTTGCTTTTCGGGCCAGGTCCTCACGGACCTGGCCCTTTTTATTTGG
>DASYEG010000193.1:0-1663 GCA_036499145.1 Micropepsaceae bacterium
ACGCTGAAATCGAAGGACGGCCAGAGCGAAACCCTCACCGTCGATCGCGTGATCTTGGCGGTCGGCATTGTCGGCAATGTCGAGAACATCGGGCTGGAGCAGGTGGGGATCAAAGTCGAAAAAACCCATGTCGTCGTCAACCAATGGTGCGAGACGGGTGTCTCGGGCATCTACGCCATCGGCGATCTCGTCGGCCCGCCCTGGTTGGCGCACAAGGCAATGCATGAGGGCGTGATCGTGGCCGAACGTATCGCCGGGGTTGCGGGTGTGCACCCGCTGGATGTTTCCAAGGTTCCGGGCTGCACCTATTGCTGGCCGCAGGTGGCATCCGTCGGCCTCACCGAAGCCAGGGCGCGCGAGACGGGACGCAAGATCAAGACCGGGAAATTCCCCTTCATCGGCAATGGTAAGGCGATTGCGCTGGGCGAGGTCGAGGGCTTCATCAAGACGGTGTTCGATGCCGAGACTGGCGAGCTTCTAGGCGCCCATATGATCGGGGCCGAAGTCACGGAGCTGATCCAAGGCTATACGATAGCCCGGAACCTCGAGGCGACCGATGCGGAATTGCAGACCACGATCTTCCCGCATCCCACACTTTCGGAGATGATGCACGAAGCGGTGCTCGCCGCCGACGGCAGACCGTTGCACATCTGAAAGGGCGGACATGGTTCGGCGCACGCAAGTAAAACTCACGCGCCGTAATGTTCTCGCCGCCGCCGCGGGGTCTGCCGCGTTGGTCGCGGGTTTTCGTGGCGCACGCGCGCAGGATGCGAGCAAGCCCAATATCGTCTACATCATGGCCGACGACATGGGCTATGCGGATGTCTCGTGCTATGGCCGCCCCGATATCCAGACGCCGAATATCGATGGTATCGCGGCGGACGGCGTACGGTTTCTTCAGGGTTACGCCAATTCCGCCGTATGCTCGGCCACGCGCACGGGCCTGATCACGGGGCGATATCAGTACCGCTTGCGCGTCGGGCTGGAGGAGCCGCTGCCCGTGGCACGCCCCGATATCGGGCTTCCGCCGGAACATCCGACCCTTCCGTCATTGTTGAAGAAGGCCGGTTACGGGACCACGCTGATCGGCAAGTGGCATTTGGGAACGCTGCCAAAATTCGGTCCCCTCAAAAGCGGTTACGATCATTTCTATGGTTTCCGCGGCGGGGCCATCGATTATTTCGCGCATCAGGGGACCGATCATAAGGACGATCTGTGGAATGATGACGCGGCCATTCGAGAGACTGGCTATTCGACCGCATTGTTCGGCCAGCGCGCGGTGGATTCGATCGATGCCTATGCGCGGGCCCGTCAGCCATTTCTCATCAGCCTCCATTTCAATGCGCCGCATTGGCCATGGGAGGCGGTGGACGATCAGGTGGAATCGGAACGCCTGCGCACAAAGGCCCTGACCGATTATGACGGCGGCACGCAGCGCACCTATCAACGCATGATCCAGGCGATGGATTCGGAAATCGGCCGCGTCATGCAGGCGCTCGATGCGAACGGAATCGCGCAAGACACAATTGTGATCTTCACCAGCGACAATGGCGGGGAGCGTTTCGCCGACACTTGGCCGTTCACGGGACGCAAGACCGAACTGTTGGAAGGGGGATTGCGCATACCTGCGATCGTGTCCTGGCCGGCGCGGATCCCGAAGGGT
>DASYEG010000194.1:0-1830 GCA_036499145.1 Micropepsaceae bacterium
TCGTACTCGTCCGGCAATTTGCCGCGCACGGCATGCTGTAGCTTGGCGACCGATTCCGGAGTCCAGGCATGCTCCTCGCCGCGGATACGATAGGCGTAATCGCCGCCGACATCGAGCATGTTGCGATAGATCAGCGCATCGCCATAGGCGTCGCGATGGCGGCGCACACACTCCTCGGCGATCTCCTTGAGACCCACGCCTTCGATGGGCGTCGCCGTGCCGGTGAAATATTTCTCGACGAAACTCGACGAAAGCCCCACCGCGTCGAAAATCTGCGCGCCGCAATAGGACTGATAGGTCGAGATGCCCATTTTGGACATCACCTTGAGCAGCCCCTTGCCCACCGCCTTGATGTAATTTTTCTGCATCTCATAGGGCTTCAACGGCAGCCCGTTCTGAATGCGCGTTTGCTCCAGCGTCTCGAAGGCGAGATAGGGGTTGATCGCTTCGGCGCCATAGCCCGCGAGCGCGCAGAAATGATGCACCTCCCGCGCCTCGCCGGTCTCCACCACAAGTCCGGTCTGCATGCGCAGGCCCTGGCGGATCAGGTGATGATGCACGGCCGCGGTCGACAGCAGCGCCGGAATGGGAATGCGATCCGCCGATACCGTCCGGTCGCACAGGATCAGGATGTTGTTGTCGGCCAATACCGCGTCCGTGGCTTCGCGGCAGACGCGGTCGATCGCCGTCTCCAAACCGGCGGCACCTTCGGACGCCGGCCATGAGCAATCGAGCGTCGCGGTGCGGAAGGCGCCGTCGAGCAATTCCGAAATGCTGCGAATTTTTTCCAGATCCGCATTGGTCAGCACCGGCTGGGCGACTTCCAGGCGCTTATGCGAGCCCGCGTCGCGCCCGAATAGATTGGGTCTCGGCCCGATAATCGAGACAAGCGAGGTCACCAGCTCTTCGCGATTGGCGTCGAGCGGCGGATTGGTCACCTGCGCAAAATTCTGATGGAAATAATTGTAGAGCAGTTGCGGCCGCTTCGAGAGCACGGCAATGGGTTTGTCCGCGCCCATCGAACCGATAGGATCGTCCGCATCCTTCGCCATCGGTTCGAGGAAGAACTGGATGTCCTCCTGCGTGTAACCGAACGCCTGCTGGCGGTCGAGCAGTGCCGAGGGCTCGTTCGATGCCGCGAGGATCGGCGCATCCGGCAGCTCGGGCAGTTCATGGAGCTTGAACTGCGTGTTCTTCAGCCATTCCTCGTAAGGTTCGGCTTCGGCGAGGCTGCGCTTGATCTCCTCGTCTTCGATGATGCGGCCTTCGACCGTGTCGATCAAAAGCATCTTGCCCGGCTGCAGCCGCCATTTGCGAACGATCTTTTCTTCGGGAATCGGCAGCACGCCGCATTCCGAAGCCATGATGACCTGATCGTCGTCGGTGACGATGAAGCGCGCCGGACGCAACCCATTGCGGTCGAGCGTCGCGCCGATCTGACGCCCATCGGTAAAGGCGATGTCGGCCGGCCCATCCCAGGGCTCCATCAGTGCGGCGTGATATTCGTAGAACGCCTTGCGCTTCGCATCCATCTGCGGATTGCCCGACCAGGCTTCCGGGATGAGCATCATCATCGCGTGCGCCAACGGATAACCGCCGGCCACCAGAAGCTCGAGCGCATTGTCCACACATGCCGTGTCCGATTGGCCGTGCGGGATCAGCGGCCACATCTTGTCGAGGTCCGGACCGAGAAGATCCGATTCCATCGTGCGGCGGCGGGCATTCATCCAATTGACGTTGCCGCGCACCGTGTTGATCTCGCCATTATGGGCGATGAAGCGATAGGGGTGGGCAAGCCGCCAGGACGGGAATGTGTTGGTCGAGAAGCGC
>DASYEG010000195.1:0-4832 GCA_036499145.1 Micropepsaceae bacterium
GCCCCGATCGTAGAGGGCGTTGATCGCATCCGCCCATGCCTGCGATGCCACGCCACCCATGCTCATGGTGACCACGTGAATGCGCGTCTGTTCGTTGTCGCAGAGCGCGTAGACATAATTGAGAGCCTTGGCGATGGCCCCGTTCGAGAACAAGACCACCCGGTCGGCGACACGGATCGGCACCACCTCCACAAACGGGGCCGCGCCGATGGTCTTAGTACGGTCCTTGGGATCGCGCCCGGCGAGCAGGCTCATCGTGCCCGTGCCATGACCGCGATTGTTCAGCACGCCGCTGCTCCGATCCGTCGCATCGCTGGTGGGCGGATCGTCGACAAAGTTCCTTGCGAGATCCGTCCTGAGCTGTTTCGGCGCCTCGGGTAGCGCAAGATGAGCGGGATCGTATCCGGTATCCAGGTGCGCGACCCGGACCACGGGCGGATTAAGGCCCAACGCTTTCAGCGCGGCGAGGAATTCCCCATGACCGTCGTCGCGAAACCAATCGTCGTTTGGAAGCGTGGGGAATTGCTTGTTCTGGGCGTCGGCCGCCGCACAGCTCGCCGCCGCGAGCGCGGTTTCGCGGCTGCGGTCCCCGTCATATAGCCATTGCTGCTGCAGATCGGGTTCGACAAATTCGACGCCGGCGGCGGCACCCAATCCCGCCGAACCGGAAAACGCGTGGGCTGCATCCCAAACCGACCCTTGCCATTGGCTGAGCGTGACTTCATGCCATTGCGAGGGTGCAGCCGCTCCCAACCCGCCCGTATGCGTCCGATCGATGTCCGGCATCAGAGGCTTCGCCGTGAACGCCAGCCGGCCGGCTGCAAGTCCCCTCGGAGCGGACAGCGTGCGCGCCTTCACGAGCAAGCGCGGCGATTTGGCCACGTTCATGTTCCAGGTCCAGGTTTCGTCGCGAGCGGATAAGAAAACAAAAACGACTCGTTCGGGATTTCAACATAATCCCGGCCGGGCGGAACGCCTACGCCGCGGCCTCCGCGAATCACTCCAGCCCTTCGACGATGCGGATATCGCGCTCCGCGGCGCTCTTTCCCAGGGCGGCGAGCGCTTCCTTGTAGCCGGGGCTCTCATAGGCGGCGACCGCTTTGTCCACGCTGTCGAACTCGATCAGCACGGTGCGCTGCATCAAGCCCTGCTCCATCGTCTTGACCGCCGTACCGCGCGCCAGGAATCGCCCGCCGGCCGCGATCAACGCGGGCGCGGCGATCTTGGCATAGGCGGCCAGCGCATCGGGACTGGAAATGGAACGGTAGGCGGTGATCCAATAGGCTTTGGCCATGTTTTTCTCCTGCTCGGGATTGTTCCGCCGGCCAGTGTAGTCACCGGCACCTCATCTGGGCAGGGGGTTGCTTGCCCCTATTGGCGAAGCGACGTACCAAGCTCGACCGGGCGCGGCCGGGGCAAAATCAAGCCAATCATATCGGACAGGAGCGAATGAGGATTCCAATTCATCGGGAGGGCTGGCCGTATATCGGGGCTTTTTTCGCAACAGACGCCTTGCTGTTCCTGCTTTCGCCCTGGGCCGGCGTGCTGTTCGCGCCCCTCTGCCTGTGGTGCCTCCTCTTCTTCCGCGATCCGGAACGCGTGACGCCCGAGGGCGAGGGACTGATCACAAGTCCGGCAGATGGACGTTTGCTGCCTGTCGCTCTTGCCGTGCCGCCTGTCGAATTGGGGATGGGGCCCGAGCCGCGCATGCGCCTGAGCATCTTCATGGATCTCTTCAACGTCCATGTGAACCGGGTCCCGTCGGATGGGACAGTGATTGCCCTCAGCTACCGTAAGGGACGGTTTATTAATGCTTCTTTCGATAAAGCAAGCGAACATAACGAACGGATGTCCGCCCGAATCCGGCTAAAAGGATTAGGGGACGCGAGGGACCTTGCCGTGGTACAAATCGCGGGCTTGATCGCGCGCCGGATCAAATGCGACCTCGTGCAGGATCAAAGCGTGCGTCGCGGCGAGCGGTTCGGCATTATCCGGTTTGGCAGCCGGCTCGACGTGTATCTGCCGCCGGGGGCAAATGTGCTGGTCATGCCCAACCAGCATGTCAAAGCTGGCGAGACCGTTCTCGCGACCTTTCAATGATGGGATTCCGACCTCGATGGCGCGTGAAAGAATCAACCCGAGACAATGGGCTTCCGACCATCTCGAAGACATGTCCATCAGCAAGGTCATACCCAGCGCTCTGACGCTGCTCGGCCTCTGCTCGGGTGCGACGGCGATCAAATTCGCCCTGATCCAGGAATGGAGAAGCGCCGTCGCCGCGATTTTCTGCGCCATGGTCTTCGACATGCTGGACGGCCAGGCCGCACGATGGCTTGGGGCCGATAGCCGCTTCGGGGGACAACTCGATTCGCTGGCGGATCTGGTCAGCTTCGGCCTTGCTCCGGCCGTTGTGGTCTATTCCTGGAGCCTGTCGCAGATGGGGACCGCGGGGTGGATCGGCGCATTGATCTTTTGCATCTGCAGCGCGATCCGGCTGGCGCGCTTCAATATCGAAGCCGCGCGGGACGAAGGCGCGACCCAATCTCATCCCTACTTCACCGGTCTTCCGACACCCGGCGCCGCGGGTGTTCTCCTGCTGCCGCTGCTTTTGACGTTCGAGTTCCCGGGCGACCTGTTTCGCGACCCGATGTTCTCTCTGACGCTGATCGCGCTCACCTCGATCCTGATGGTCAGCCGGGTACCGACGCCGTGTTTGAAACACACAAGACTTGATCGGAACGGCAGGATCGCAGCGGTGGCATTCGTGGGCGTGCTTGTCCCTCTGGCGGTTTATGTGCCGTGGGCCGTGCTCATCACCGGACTTTTGATCTATCTCGCCACAATCCCGTTCGTCATCTCCACATTGGGGCTGAAACCCACGGCGACGCCTCCACTTTTCGCGGAGCCGGAGGAGAGCGACGACCTGGAAAACGTGATCCCGCCAGGCTGAGCCAAACGGCTCAGGCGCGGCTGTAAACCCAGACGCGGGCGGGCGGAATGTTCCGCCACACAAAGGCCGCCAGCCGGGCGGTCGCCCCCGCAGGTGCCGAAACCGGCGCCTGAAACCCGTAGGAAAACTGGACAAAAGGTCCACCGGGCCGCAAATGCTCGAACGAGCCCTCGAGAAGCGAGCGCCGCTTCTCCGGCGTGAAGTTCAGCAGCGGAATGCCGGAAACAATCGCGGAGAACCGCTGAGAACCACGCTCGGCCAGCAATTTTCCCAGTTCGAACGCGTCGCCCAGAATGACATTCACCCCGTGAAATCTGGCAGCGATCTGCCGGGCAAAGGCGGGATCGTATTCGATGACCGTCAGCCGGTCCGGGGGAACGCCGCGCCGCAAAATGGCTTCCGTGATAGCGCCTGTCCCGGGCCCCAGTTCGAGAATAGGCCCAGCCTGATTGAGGTCCATCTGGGCGGCAACGGCTCGGGCGAGCCAGACGCTCGATGGGGCAACGGCCCCGACACTCAGTGGGTTAGCAACCAATCCCCGCAGGAATTGCAGCTCTTCTTTCAAGGGATTGGTTTTCATGCGGGATTGAAATGCCGAGCTGAGGTGAAGGCGGGGAAGCCGCTAGAGGTTACCGTGTACCGGTTCGATTGCCCAACCGGCAACAGGGATTTTTGGGCCGCGAAACCGGCGCGGGTGAACTTCGCGCTTGCCCGAAGGTTTCCGGCCGAGAGCCATGCCCGCGAAGACGGCGGCTCAGCGCATGCTTCGGCCCTTGACAACGGCATCCTTGCCGAATTTCGCGCGCACATTGTCGATGGCGCGTTCGGCCGCGGCACGCCGGCCCGCATCGCGATCGACAAGATCGGGTGGGTCGCATTCCGATTGCGGACGGATTTGGCTCAATCCTATGCCGAGCAGCCGGAACGGCGTGCCGGTTGCTTCGCGCCGCAGCATCGCGACGGCCACACGGAAGATGACATCGCAGAGTTGCGTCGCGGCCTGGAGGCTCTCGCTTCGCGTCCGGATGCGGAATGACGCCGTTTTCAGCTTCAAAACGACCGTGCGCCCGCCGATCCCCGCCGCCTTGGCTCGCGCCGAGACACGCTCGGCCTGATCCCACAGGATGCTTTCCAGTTCGGCAAGACCGGCGATGTCGCGTTCGAACGTGGTTTCCGCCGACACACTCTTGGCTTCGCCTTCGGGATCGACGGCGCGAGCGTCCTCGCCATTGGCGAGACGATGAAGCCAGGAGCCGGTTTCACCGTAGCGTGCCGTCAGCTCCTGCACACTCATGTCCTGGAGCTGGCCGATTCGCGTCAGCCCATCGCCCAGCAGGCGCCTTTCCAGCACCGGCCCCACGCCACGAATCAGGCCTATGGGCCGACCGTGAAGGAAGCCTCGGGCTTCCGTGCGGCCGATAACCGTGAAGCCGCGCGGCTTGTCGAGGTCGGAGGCGAGCTTGGCCAGGAATTTGTTGTAGGACAGGCCTATCGAAACGGTGATGCCGAGATTTTCCTCTATCCGCTTCGCCAGCATCGCCATGGTCTTGGCCGGCGTCATGCCGTGCAGGCGCGCCGTGCCGGAGAGATCGAGATAGGCCTCGTCCAGCGACAGCGGTTCGACCAGCGGCGTAAGACCAAGCAGCAGGCCGCGGATGTCGCGCGCGACGGCGGCATATTTGCTCATGGTCGGCGGCACGATGGTGGCGTGCGGACATCGTTTCAACGCCTGGAACATCGGCATCGCGGACTTGACGCCGAATTTGCGCGCCTCGTAGCTGGCCGTGAGCACAACCCCGCGTTTGCCGCCTCCCACGATCAGCGGTTTGCCTTTCAGCGAGGGATCGTCGCGCGTTTCCACGCTGGCGTAGAAGGCGTCGCA
>DASYEG010000196.1:0-3636 GCA_036499145.1 Micropepsaceae bacterium
CGCGTTGCCGTCGGGGAAAGGAAGCCGATACACGTCGCCGCGGCGCACCTGGCAATTGGATAATCCGGCCTGGCCGAGCCGGTCGCGCGCGATGGCGAGCATGTCGGGGCTTGCGTCGATGCCCACGCCACGCCGGATGTAAGGTGCCAGCAATTCGAGCATCCGCCCCGTCCCGGTGCCCGCGTCGAGGACAAAATCGACAGACCCGCGGCCGAGCAAACGCACGATCGCCGCTTCCACATCCGCCTCAGGGACATGAAGCGAGCGGATGCGCTCCCATTGCGGTGCATTGGCCCGGAAATAGGCGGCCGCCTCCTCGGCGCGCACAGCGCGCACCTGGGCAAGGCGCCTCCTGTCGTCCAGAAGAACCGGATCGGCCCCGGCATCGGCGAGGGCGGCGAGAGCGCGTGCCAATTCCGCCTGCGGATATGAATCGGCCGCGCGGTAGAAAACCCAGGCACCCTCCTTGAACCGTTCGAGCAGCCCAGCTTCGCAGAGAAGCTTCAAATGCCGGCTGACCCGCGGCTGGCTCTGGCCCAGAATCTGGATCAGCTCACTCACGGTCAACTCGGCTTTGGTCAAAAGCAGCAATAGACGCAACCTCGTCGCGTCACCGGCTGCCCGCAACATCCCCAAGAGCTCTTCCACGTGGCTTACTTCCCTATCAGGGCCACATCATATAAACATATGTTTATATGATTATGCAATCCTGATACAAATATTGCCGGTTCCGGTCAAGCTCCCGCAAGCGCTCTGTGCTAGACATGGTTACCAGGGGGGATGGCATTCGGACGTGCGTCGGTGGGATTCACACAGGCAATTTTGGCAAAATGAGTATCTGCAAAGGGATAATGATCACATTCGTCGGGTGCGTCCTGCTGTCCGGGTGCGCTGCGGTGCGCAATACCGACGGTCCCCAGGACATCAACGATCCATTCGAATCTTTCAACCGGGCGAGCTTCAATGTCACGCTCGCGGTGGATAAGGCGGTCTATCATCCGGTGGCTGCCGGCTATCGCCGCATCCTACCCACACCGGTTCGCGACGTGGTGCGAAACTTCCTCAACAATCTGGATTCGCCTGTCATTTTCACCAACGACATCCTGCAAGGCGCAATGGATCGCGCTGGGGTAACGCTCGCAAGGGCCGGGATCAACACGACGCTCGGCCTTGGCGGCCTTGTCGATGTCGCGAGCCGTTGGGGCTATATGCGCCATTCCGAGGATTTCGGTCAGACCCTGGCGGTCTATGGCGTGGGCGAAGGCCCCTATGTGTTCGTGCCGCTGTTGGGGCCCGGCAATCCGCGTGACATCCTGGGGTGGGGGGTCGATCTCGCGTTCGATCCTCTCACCTATGCGCAGTGGCGCGAAAAGCAATGGTGGCAAATCGGCCGCGCCGGCGTCGATTTCGTGGATTTGCGCGCCCGCAATTTGGAAACTCTCGATGACGTCGAGCGGACGTCGCTGGATTTTTACGCCTCCGTGCGCAGCCTTTATCGTCAGACCCGAAACAACGAGATCCGCAACGGCGCCACGGAAGTCCAGGATTTGCCTGATTTTTAGCCGGCCGCGCGCAGGTTGTGCACAGGAACGAAGCCTGCCCCTACACGTTTGCCATTTAAGCGCCATATATCTTTCGAACGTTTCCAGCCTCAAGGCTGTTTCTGGGAGAACATCAATGGTTTCGCGTGTATTTCAAATGCCGCTTTTGACGCGCTTAGCCTCCGCGCTGGCCTTGCTTGCCGCCATTTGCGTCGTTGCGCCAGGGGCTCACGCGGCCGCAGCCAATGCAGCCGGCGCGGCTGAAACCTTCGTGCAGCAGAACATCGACAAAGGTTATGTGATCCTCAACAACACCTCGCTTCCCCAAGATCAGCGCCGGATGCAATTCCGTAATTTCATGCTGGGTCTGACGGATGTGAAACGCATCGGCATGTTCACGCTCGGCCAATATGCCAATGGAGCTTCGAAGGCGGATATCGATGCCTTTACCAACGCGTTCACCGATTACGCCATTGCGGTCTATGAATCGCGGCTGAGCAAGTACAAGGGTCAGACGCTGAAGGTCACGGGCGCGGACGTGCGCTCGCCGGATGACGTCGTGGTCAACGCCGATGTGGTCAACCCGTCCGCGCCCCCCAACGCGCCGGTGATCAAGGCCGCATTCCGCGTGCGCAAGACCGCCGACGACAAACCCATCATCACGGATATGCAGGTTGAAGGCATTTGGCTGGCGCTCTCGCAGCGCTCCGATTTCACCGGCTTCTTGCAGCAGCATGGCGGCAGTTTGGCGGCGCTGACCGATAATCTGAAAACACAGGTACAGCAGCTCCGTGCCAGCAATGAAAACGGCTCCATAACGCGAAAAACGTAACCTCGTCGCTGCCGCCGATAAACAAAAGGCCGCATAAATGCCGGCCTTTTTCTTTGCTCGTTTCTATGCCCTGGCGAAACGCTTGTATTTGATGCGGTGCGGCGTATCGGCGTCGATGCCGAAGCGCTTCTTCCGGTCCGCTTCATAGTCCTGGTAATTGCCCTCAAACCATTCGACGTGGGACTCGCCCTCGAAGGCCAGGATATGCGTCGCGATACGGTCCAGGAACCAGCGATCATGGCTGATGATCATGGCGCAGCCGGCGAAATCCTCCAGCGCGTTTTCGAGCGCGCGCAGGGTTTCAACGTCGAGATCGTTGGTGGGTTCGTCCAGCAGCAGCAGATTGGCGCCGGACTTCAGCATCTTGGCCAGATGCACGCGATTGCGCTCGCCGCCCGAAAGCTGCCCCACCTTTTTCTGCTGATCGCCGCCCTTGAAATTGAAGGCCCCCACATAGGCGCGTGACGGCATGGTGCGCTTGCCCAGCTCCAGCACGTTGAGACCGCCGGAGATTTCCTCCCAGACGGTGGCGTTCGGCTTCAACGAATCGCGCGACTGATCGACATAGCCCACGACGACCGTGTCGCCGATCCGCAACGCGCCGGTGTCGGGTGTCTCCTGCCCGGTCAAAAGACGGAACAATGTCGTCTTGCCCGCGCCATTGGGGCCGATGACGCCGACAATCCCGCCCGGCGGCAGTTTGAATTCCAGATTCTCGAACAACAACTGATCGCCATAGGCTTTGCCGACACCTTCGGACTCGACCACCAACGACCCGAGCCGAGGCCCGGCCGGGATCACGATCTGTGCCGTGCCGCCGCGATTGTCTTGCGCCTTCAGCAGCAACTCCTCATAGGCCTGGATGCGCGCCTTGGATTTGGCCTGACGCGCGCGCGGGCTGGTTTTGATCCAGGCGGATTCACGCTGCAGCGCGCGCTGGCGGGCTTCTTCGTGTTCGCTTTCCTGGGCCAGACG
Source organism: Micropepsaceae bacterium (assembly GCA_036499145.1). Classification (GTDB taxonomy): domain Bacteria; phylum Pseudomonadota; class Alphaproteobacteria; order Micropepsales; family Micropepsaceae; genus CAIYRG01. The sequence goes on from DASYEG010000196.1 coordinate 3,349, forward strand.
CTTTTCCTGCATGTCCAGCCAGGTGGAATAATTGCCTTCATGAGGAATGCCGCGTCCGCGATCGAGTTCCAGAATCCAGCCCGTCACATCGTCGAGGAAATAGCGGTCATGGGTCACCAGCACGACGGTGCCGGCGTAATCGGACAGATGCCGCTCCAGCCAGGAGACCGATGCGGCGTCCAGATGGTTGGTGGGCTCGTCCAGGAGCAGCATGTCGGGCTCCTCGAGCAGGACCTTGCAGAGCGCGACGCGCCGCTTTTCGCCACCGGAAAGCTTCGTGACGTCGGC
>DASYEG010000197.1:0-6509 GCA_036499145.1 Micropepsaceae bacterium
TGCAGCGTCGGGACGTAACCGAAAATCCCAGCGCAATCAATCGTCCTGATGCTCTGCGACGAAACGTCCACAAAATTCGATCTATCGGCAGAGGGAACTTCCCGCAAGCCTATTGCTCTCACAACCTCGTGCTCACGCGCCTGGAACCACCATACCCCGCGCGGGGAGCGGCGCCGCGGCTCGCGACAACGCGGGGTATGAGATCTGGCAGAGCCGCGTCCAATCGAAGCGCTGCGAGAGCGATCGGCCGGCGCGAAACGCGCCGCCGGCCGCGTCATAATTGGGCGCCCGCTCGCGTCATAATCGGGTGCGAGACGCAGCGAATGCGCAAGGGCTCCAGCGTGAACGCTCCGTAGACGGAATATACGGCGAAGCCCCGGAGATGAGCGCGGAGGAAATGGATGAGCGTGCGGAAATTTCTAGAAACGGCTGCTCAAACTTATGGTCGCCGATTGCGCCAGGGTTCCGGTGCTGGCGCTCGCGTCGTAATTGACGCCCGCGGCCCAATTACCCATGATGTATGCGAAACTCGCGCCGCCAATGATCTTATTCGGTTCAACCGTGGGCCCGACAAGATGGAAGGGCGATCCCGGGGCCGCTTCGAAACTCCCGTCAATGGTAGCCGGACTGTCCATGAATTCATGGCTCCAGCCGACCAGAAGCTGAGGCTGAAGATTTCCGGTGTTCCAGGCATAAAGGCCTTGTCCTACGATACCGGCGAAGCTGCGAACCGATTCCTGGTTTTGCGACTTCAGCGACAGGCCGACACCGCCGCCTCCCACTTCATTGTAGGTCCCCTCATGCAAGTGTAGACCGTCCAAGGCAATCTGCGGGATGACTTGAAAGCCGCCGAGGTCGAAAATGTACCCGGTCGTGAAGCCGCCCGCGGCGAGATAGCTCGACCAGTCCGACGTGGATGCGCGGATAAGGGAGGAACCCGCGACGATGGTACGGCGGCTCTGAAAATTGCCCTCCCCGACATTGACTTCCGGCGTGACAAAGAAAGCACCCCGCCGCCAGCCGGCGTAGAACGACACCAGGTTCCAGTCGCCATTGGTCTTGGTGTCGAGTGGGTGGGCTTCGGTTTCCTGGCTGGAAAAGAACGTATAGCTGACGCCGTAACGCCCGGTCCCGATATTGCCCCATTCCACGCCCATGGCGACGCCCTGGCCCGCTCCGCTATAGCCGGGTGCCACTGCGGTGCTGTCGCCGCTGACATTGTTGTAGAATTCCTGACCCCAGAAGCGGAATTCGTTCCGCGTGCCCTCTGGTGCCGTCACCAGAGCGCGCTCGCGCGCCCCGATCACGCCTGTTGCCTGGTCGGTCATAGCGATGGTGAGGGCCCGGACCCCGCCCGCGACGTCCGGCACCACGGTGTTCAGCGCGGTTTGCACCTCCGCAGCCGTGCCAAACGAGAGCAGCGCCGCTCCAAACGCATCGTCACCGCTGAGCGCGGCGGCCGCCAACGGCTCGTAGATCGCGGCCGCGTTTCCGGTGAGCCCGATTTCGGTCGCGGACTTGCGCGTCAACGTCAGAAGCAGATCGTTGTTCTGCTGGGTGATAGAGCCATTGAAGAGGAACGGAATCGGCTGGGCGGTAGCGGTTGCGAAATCGGCGAAGGTGAGGCCGCCGCCGCTGTGGATCAATGTGTAGGTGCCGCTGCTCGGCAGGAACGTGGTGGGCACCAGCAGCGCTTTCGAACCCGGGTTGAACGTCACCGGGCCGGTTGTCGTGATAAAGGGCGTTGCGGTCGAATTCTTGTCGATCGCGAATTCCACCGTCCCGGCGCTGCCGACATTGAGACTGGAGAGTTGAGCGCTCGGCGTGCGGAAGATGCCACCGGTTCCGCCTTCGGAGACATGCACATCGAGCGTGCCCGTGCCGGTCGCGTGAACCGAACCCTGCACGCAGGCCGCCGAACACGTGCCGATCGTAGTCCCGCCTTCGATGACGAGCTGATTGGCGCCTGAGCCGAATACGATGTCGCCGACGATCGACCCGCTGTTGGTGAACGTCTCGTTTTGGGCGGTGTGCGAGAGATCGGCCGCGATGGCCTTTTGTGCGCCATTGTCGAGCGTGCTCGCCTGCGCGAGCCAGATTCCGGAATTGACCACCGTCCGCAGCGTGCCGGAAAGGTCGCGCACGCCATAGGCCGACAGGCTCGCGATCGTGGTGTCGGTTGTGGTGATTAAACTGTTTATGGCGCCCGTATTGGTGAAACTGGGCAGCGTTCCGCCGGGCTGGATGAGCACCGCCGTGGCGGTACCGGGCTGGTTGCCGGTCTCGGACACACTGATCGAACCCTCACTAAGGAGGGCGACCGTCGAAAGATTTGCGGCGTTGATCGTGGCGCCATTGCCGATGAGCAGTCCTGTTGCATCGGCCGATGCCGGTGCAGCCGATGTGGCGAATATGTTGTCGCTCTCGGCCTGGGCCTGAATGCTGCCGCGATTATAGATGCCGCCCGCCAGCGTGACGGTATGGGCAGCCGTCCCCAATTCTCCGATCCCGATACCGATGGTGCTGATCCCGGGATCGTTCACGGTCGCCCGCACGCTGCCCCGGTTGACCAGGCTGAAGGTCGGATTGACCGTATCGGAGGACAAAGCACCGATCGTGATATTGGTAGCGCCCGCGCCCGCGATGGAGGGCTGGATCGCCAAGGTCGGGAGCGATCCCGCCGACACCAGCGAAGAGGAGGTTGTCCCGTCGTCCACGGTCGAAGGCCCGGCATTGAGAATGCCGTTGCTGATGCTTGAACCGATCGCGACGGCGGCCCCAGCCAACGGATCGATTTTGTCCGTCGTGAAGAGGTTGGTCCCCACCGCGCTGACGCTGAATCCAAGCGTAAGCGTCCCTGTGATAGGAGCAACGACAAGCACGCCGTCGGCGCCCGCACCCGTCGCTGCCGTGGTGGCGCCGACGCTCAGATTTCCGATCAGCGGCGTTTTGATCGCCACGCCGCTCGAATTGCTCCCGTTGACCGCGATGGTGGACACCACGCCGAGATCGATATCGCCCGTGAACGGCGCGCTGCCATCCACCAGCACGCCGTAATTGCCGTCACCGCCACCGCTGACATTGATCAGGCTGGTGGTCGTTACATCGGTGATGAAGGAGCCGGTATTGCCGCCCACGATATGGACGCCGATGGCGCCGCCGGCGAAGGCGTTCTGGATAACGCCCAGCGACTCGACCGTGTTGTTGGAATCGAGCGTCAGCGCGGCGCCCGCCGCATTGGTGCTTATCCCGCCCGTGTCGGTGATCGAGATGTTGCCGGGCGTGCCGTTGCTGGCCTTCGACGTGGCGACGGGGGACGTCAGGATCGTGGTAACGCTCAAATCGTCCGCGAGCGCCGGCGTCGCGATGGTGGCAAGCAACAGGCAGGCCAATGGGCTGCGTTTCGCAATAATCCTTACAGGCATTTAATTTTGCTCGATTTTTCCGAACCGGACGCCCCTGATGCGGGCGAAGGTGCCATGATGGCCGCTATGCGGCAAGCCCATAAAAGATCACGGGTTTGGATAGTTCTTAAGGCCCTATTAGCGGCATTCACGGCAAAATCCGCCGGTCGAGAAGCTTTCAGCGGTGATGCCGTTCCATGGATCGTGACAAGTCGCGTCGGCTGAGCTGTACGAAGCTGAGCGAGAAGCAGGTCGCGGCTGCCGCGGCGCGCCATGAATTGCTCTATTCGGGCCGGATGGGCGGTGCACGTGCCGTGTTCGCGTTTTGCGATCTTTCGGGTCTGGACCTTTCGGGACGCAATCTCGCCGATGCCGATTTTACCGGCGCATACCTCGAAGAGACCAATCTCGCCGGCGCGCGTCTCGATTCCGCAAGCTTCTTCGGAGCATCGCTGAAACGCGCCAATCTTGCGGGTGCCAGCTTGCGTCGCGCCGACATGCGCGGCACCTCTCTTCGCGGCGCCAATCTGATCGGCGCCGATCTTTACGAGGCCGATCTGCGCGAGGGCAAGATCGCCGAGAAGGGCGTTTCGGGCGAGCTTAAGATCCTGCAACACGATATCGGTCCATCCGAGCTGCCGGCCGCGTTGCTTTCTTCGGCCAATCTCGAACGTGCCAAACTGACCGGCGTCATCGCCATGCAGGCCGATTTCACCGATGCCATCATGCGAAATTGCCGTCTGACACGGGCCAATCTGCGCCGCGCACGGATGTCCGGAGCCAATCTCGAAAATGCGGATTTGCGCGGCTGCGACCTTGCCGGCGCCGATCTGAAGGGGGCGGTTCTCACCGGGGCCATGCTGGAATTTGCGTCCCTGGAAGGCTGCGACATGTCGGGCGCCCTCACGAACGCTCCGGCCGGAAGACCGCTTTCCGAACTGGCCGAACCCGTCGAGGTGATCTTGCGAGCCCATGCGCGCTGGGCCGAGACCCAGGGGCGCGAAGGCCGGCCGGCCGATTTCTCAGGTTTCGATTTGCGCTCCCTCAAAGGTTTGCCGCATGCAGTCCTGCCCGCGTTGATCGCTCCGAAAGGCGTGTTTTACGGCCTGGATCTGTCGGGGGGGCGCTTTCCAGGCGCACAACTCGAAGGCGCGGATTTGCGCGGCTGCAAGCTCACGGGCGCGGATTTGCGCGGTTGCAATCTGAAGGGCGCCAAGCTCGGCAATGCCGATCTGCGCGATGTGAACCTGGGTCCGCTGCTGATCTCGAACGAGAGGCTGCTGCCGGCCCGGCTCGAGCGGGCGGACGGCCGCTATGCCGATTTTCGTGGCGCGGATTTGCGCCAGACCGTGTTTGCAGAGGCCGATCTGGCCTATGCCGATCTCACCGGCGCGAAATTGCGCGCGGCCGATTTTCGCGGCGCCACCCTGCAAGGGATCAAGCTGTCGCTCGATGCCGCGGTCGATGCCATTTTCGACGAAACCCGCTACGACACGGCGGCGGCGAGCTGAACGCTACGTGCCGCGCTTCGCACTTTTGCTGAAATCGATATTGGGCGCGGTTTCAGGCGTGCGCGTGCGGATGAACTGGCCCAGGCGGTGGAGCGAGACTTTCGCGTCCTGCGAGGCTTCAGCCTGAAACAGATGGCCCATGCCGTCATAGACTTCCACCGAAACGGGCACGTTGGACGCGGCGGCCAGCTCGCCCAGGCGGCTGGCGTCGTCCTTGAGGAGTTCGCGATTGCCGGCATGAATCATGATCGGCGGAAAATCGCGCATCGAACCGAACACGGGCGAAGCGTAGGGATCGGCGGGATTGGCGCCTTTCAGGTAATGGCGCGCGCTCACGAACAGCATCTCCCAGGACATCACCGGATCGCTCTCGGCATTCTGCATGATGGACCAGCCGGAGAGCGTCAGGTCCGCCCATGGCGACATGGCAATGAGGCCCGCGGGCATCGGCAGGCCGCCATTGCGGATCGCCATCATGGTCGCCACCGCAAGGCCGCCCCCGGCGCCGTCACCTGCGAGCACCACCGATTCCGGCGGATAGGCCTTGGAAATCAGGAAGCGATAGGCATCCACCGCATCGCGCAACCCGGCCGGGAACGGAAATTCGGGGCCGAGCCGATAATCGAGTGAAAGCGCCGCAGCCCCCGCCACCCGGCACAATTTCCCGACCAGCGCACGATGGCTTTCCGGCGAGCCTGAAACGTAACCTCCCCCATGGAAATAGAGCAGCAGACGCTGCGGATCGGTCTGCGCGATCCGGACCCATTCCCCTTTCACCTGACCAAGATGCGCGCGCTCGGCCACCACATCGGCCGGGGTGGGGCCGAACGCCTGGGCCAGCGCGGCATAGCGCCGCCGCAAATCGTCGACCGGGGTCGCATGGCTCACCCCCGACCGCGTCAAGCGCGATAAACGTGGGGGAAAGATGCCTTGCCAGCTCTGCATGAAACCTTCGGTGACGCAGAAAGAAGGCCAAACTGTAGCGCGCTGCGGCGGCCGAACAAAGGAAAAGCGCGCCTCCCGGCTGGAAAGCGCGCTTTTGGGGGAACTTCCGGGCGTTACGCCGCCTTTGCTTTGCTGTCGGCCATCCGGCCTTCCGGCTTGGTATTGATCGCGATACGGCGGGGCTTCTTCTCCTCGGGCACGAGGCGCTCGAGCTCGATATGCAGGAGTCCGTTCTCAAGCTGGGCTCCCCTGACCTCGACGTTCTCGGCCAACTGGAAACGCCGCTCGAAGGTGCGGCCCGCGATGCCCTGATACAGATAACGCTGTTCGTGGTTTTCCTTCTCGCTTTCGCGCTTGCCCTGTACGGACAGCACGCCTTCCTTGACCTCTACGGTCATGTCTTTTTCCGCGAAGCCGGCGACCGCAAGGGAAATCCGGTAATGATTTTCGTCGGTGCGTTCGATGTTGTAGGGCGGATAAGAAATCCCGGTATCGAACTGGGATGCCGAATCCAGCATGTCGGCAAGGCGGTCGAAACCGACGGTCGAGCGAAAGAGCGGGGTCAAATCAAAACTGCGCATGTCACGTTCCTCCTGGGAGCGAAGTGTTAAATCCGGGCACGCTCACAACGAGCCGAACCCTCATTCAG
>DASYEG010000198.1:0-19358 GCA_036499145.1 Micropepsaceae bacterium
TCTGGTGACGCTGCAGGCCTATGTCTATCCGTTCACCGAAATGGTGGTGCGGTAGGCATTGCGTTTTTCCGTCTCTGGAACGGATCGCGGCGATGGAATAATGTCCACGGTCGTGCCGTGACAAACATTGGAAACACCCCATGCCGACCACCAGCAAGCACCCCGAGACCATCGCGCTCCATGCCGGTTATCGCGCGGATCCGTCGACGTCGGCCGTCGCGGTGCCCATCTATCAGACCACCTCCTATCAGTTCGGCTCGGCCGAACATGCGGCGAATCTGTTCGCGCTGAAGGAGTTCGGCAACATCTACACAAGAATCATGAATCCAACCCAAGCGGTGCTGGAGGAACGCATCGCCGCGTTGGAAGGGGGCGCGGCGGCCTTGGCGCTTGCATCCGGACAGTCGGCGTCGCTTTTCGCGGTTCAGAACATCTGTCACGCGGGCGACAATTTCGTCTGTTCCACCGACATTTATGGCGGCACCTGGAATCTGTTTGCCAACACGATGAAGACCATGGGAATCGAATGCCGTTTCGTGGACCCGGCCGACCCCGAGAATTTCCGTCGCGCCACCGATGCGCGCACCCGCTGCTATTATGGCGAGACGCTGCCCAACCCGAAGCTCGACGTGTTCCCCATCGCCGAAGTCGCGGCCATCGGGCGTAGCGCGGGTGTTCCGCTGATCATGGACAACACCGCGGCGCCGGTTCTCTGCCGGCCTATCGCGCACGGTGCGGCCATCACCATGCACTCGACCACGAAATACATCGGCGGCCACGGTACATCGATCGGCGGCATCATCGTCGATGCCGGAAATTTCGATTGGGAAAAACACGCCGAGCGCTTTCCCATGCTCAATACGCCCGACCCCAGCTATCACGGCGCGGTGTGGACTCAGGCGGTCAAGCCGCTCGGCCCCATCGCCTACATCATCAAAGCGCGCGTGACGTTGCTGCGCGATGTCGGCGCGGCGATGTCGCCGTTCAACGCCTTCATGTTCATCCAGGGCCTGGAAACCCTTTCGTTGCGGATGCGGCAGCACTGCGCCAACGCGGTGGCGGTCGCGAAATATCTCTCCGGGCATTCCAAGGTGACGCGGGTGATCTTTCCGGGACATCAGTCGGGGGAAAGCCGGCGCCGCGCCGATGCCTATCTCAAGGGTGGTTACGGCGGTCTTGTCGGGTTCGAGCTGAAGGGCGGGAGCGATTCGGGCCGCGCATTCATCGATGCGCTGACGATGTTCTACCATGTCGCCAATCTCGGCGACGTCCGCTCGCTCGCCATCCATCCCGCGAGCACGACCCATTCGCAGCTCACGTCCGACGAGCAGATGCAGACCGGCGTCACCGATGGCTATGTGCGGCTTTGCGTCGGCATCGAGCATATCGACGACATCATTGCCGACCTCGATCAGGCGCTCGCTGCGGCGTAACCAGTCTCGCGGCGCCCCGCGCGGACTAAGATAATTTTCATCAATTGCGCACGTATCGGTCGATTGGCGGGAGGGGCCAGGATTGAGTTAACGGCCTGGAAAGCGTGGCGCGGCCAGATTGGCGCATGTCCACGCTGTCGCCCGCGCTCGATCTGTTCCTTTATCAGTTTCTGCGTTTCTTCAATCCGCGCCAGGGCTATTGCTGGATCTATCTTGCAGGCGGATTATTTTTTGCGCTTTGCGTCATGCTATGGCGGCGGCGGAATCGTTCCCGGATTCGCGCCCGCCCGTTTTTGCGGCTTCTCGGCTCGCGCGCGCTTTGGCTGCACCGCTCCACGCTTCTGGACGTGAAATTGTATTTCCTGCACGGCGTGCTGGTGCTGATCGCCTATGGCATGTTCGAGGCGACGAGCGAGATCTGGCGCGCGGGTGCTGCGTCCGCTCTCGCAGCGCTTGCGGGAGCGGAGCCGCGCCTGCATGCGCCGCACGCGATCGTGGGCTCTCTCACGACGATGCTTCAAATCATCGCGCTCGATCTCGGTTACTGGGCGCTGCACTATTGCTTCCACAAGGTTCCGGTCCTGTGGGAATTGCACAAGGTCCACCACTCCGCGGAAGTCATGACGCCCCTGTCGGAGTGGCGTCAGCATCCGTTCGAATTCATCGCCTTTGCCAATGTGCTCACCATGACGACCGGCAGCGTTTACGGCGCGATGTCGTGGTTGTTCGGCGCGGCGGCCCAACCCTTCACGCTGTTTCAGATCAACGCGCTTTTCGTGATGCATCTCCTGACCTTTCACCATCTGCGCCATTCCGGTGTGTGGATCGCAGCCACCGGCGGGCTGGGCCGCGTGTTCCACAGTCCGGCGCATCATCAGATCCATCATTCCACCGATCCGCGGCATTTTGACCGCAATCTGGGCTATGCGCTGTCGATCTGGGACTGGGCCTTCGGCACGCTTTGCGTTCCGGAGCGCCCTCTCAAGGTGCATTTCGGGGTCGCGGGCGAACCCCCTTACCGCGGGATGGCCGATACGCTCATTCGTCCGCTTGTTGCGGCAGCGGCCAAGCTGCAATTTGCTCTCGTTCCAGGACGCCGGCTCTAGCTCCGCGAATTTGCGGCCGTCCCTTCATTTTTCCGTTTCCTTTCAAGCAGACGGATGGGCTTTATGACAATTCGATTCCAAATCCGCATTTCATGTTGAACACTTTGTTACGAAATGCGGGAAATACTGGATGGGCAAAGAGGTCCCTCCCATGTCCGCTCCGCACTCCAAACTCGTGATGCTCGCCGACATGGCAGCCGAGGCATCGGGCGATGCGCGCCGCGAATTGCTGCGGCAGATCGCCGATAGTTTCCGTCCCGAGAATACCGCCTTGAATCGGATCAATCGTGCGGACCTCGACAAGATCATGAGCGCGATCATCTGCGAATTCACCATCGCGATCCGTACCGAACTGTCACGCTATATCGCCGCCAGTCCTTTGCCCTTCAATGCCACGGCGAGGAACCTGGCCCTGGACGAAATTTCCGTTGCCCGGCCGGTGCTCGAACGTTCGACTGCACTGACGGACCAAGACCTGCTTGAGGTCATCGCTCAAAAATCCCAGGCGCATATGACGGCCGTGGCCAAGCGCGCGCATGTCAGTGAGGACGTCTGCGAGGCTCTTGTCGAATATGGTGAGGATCGTGTCGTCGCCTCGCTTCTGGACAATGCGGGCGCGAAAATCGCTTATGGCACCTATGAGAAGGTCGCGGCCCGCGCCGAAACCAGCGTTCTGCTGCAAGGGCCTTTCATTCAGCGCAGCACGGTGCCGCTCGATCTCCTGAACGATCTGTATTTCAAGGTCGAAGGCGATCTGCGCCGTCAGGTGCTTGAGCATTTCGAGACCGCGTCCAAGCAGGATCTGTCGGTGGCCCTTGTGTTGAGCCGCAGACGCTGGTTGGTGAAATATGGCGGGCTGCCGAAGAACTATGAAACTCTCAGCAGCCGGATCGACGAATTTCATCGCCGCGGCGAACTCAAGCCGGCCATGCTGGTCGGCTACCTGCGCAGCCATCTGCACACGGAGTTCAAACTGGGCTTCGCGAAACTGACGGGCACCGACTACGAACTCGTCAATCGGCTGGTCGAGCGCAACGACCTTGATGGCGTGGCGATCCTCGCGCGCGCGGGAAATTTCGACAGAGCCTTTTTCGTGACGGTCGCCATGATGCTCTCGGGCGGCGGCAACCGGATGGCCGACGCGGAATCGTTCGGCGCGCAATATGAGGCGATTAGCGTCGAACAGGCGTCGCGCGTGGTTCGCATGTGGCGGGTGGGACCCGAAAGCGAGGCCCGCCAACCGGTTCGCCTGGCGTCTTGATCGCGGGCCGGCCAGGGTCCGCCGGGTTACTCCGCGGGAGCGGGACGCGGCTTGGCCATCGATACGCCTTCGTCCGTGAACTGGCGTTCGGGATGCATGGCGAACGTCATGAGAGCGCCCACCAAGAGCACGCCGATCGACATGATGAAGGGCAGATACCAATTGCCGGTCCGGTCGATCACATAGCCCGCGATGGCAGGCGACAGGATCGCGGCCAGGGCCGAGCCTGTGTTCATCAACCCCGCCGCGGTGCCGGAATATTTCGGCGCGATGTCCATGGGAATGGCCCACATGGGACCGATCACCAGCTCCTCGAAAAAGAACCCGCTGGTGAGACAGAGCGCGACGATGTTGATGTCGTGGATATACAGGATCGGCACCAGCGACAGCAGCGCTCCGGTGAAGCCGAGCGCGCAGATCGACAGCCGCGCCAGCCTGACATTTTTGGTTCTGTGGTAGATCGCATCCGAGAACACCCCGCCAAGCGTGTCGCCAACCACCCCTGCCAGGAACACGCCGGTCGCGAAGATGGCCGATTGCTTGATGTCGAGGCTGTAGGTGTTCTTGAAGAACAGCGGCAGCCAATTGAGATACAGCCAGAGACTCCAGCCATAGCAGAAATAGGTGATTGTCACCGGCCACATGCGTCCGATCAAAGGACCCCAGGGTACGATGGGCTTGGGTCCTTTGGGGCGGTGCGGCAGCAGCGCGAGTTCGGCCTGCGTGATCGAGGGATGTTCTTTCGGGTCGTCGCGGAAATACCACAGCCAAACGAACACCCAGATGAAGCCGAATGCGCCGACCGCGATGAACGAGCCCCGCCACTCGATCACGGACATCAAAGCGGCGATCAGAAGCGGCGTGGCCGCGTTGCCCAGCCGCGCAAAGGCATGCGTGATGCCCTGGGCGAAGCCACGTTTCCTTGCCTCCACCCAATGCTGCATGGCGCGGGTGGCGGTCGGCAGCGTGGCGCCGACGCCGAAGCCCATCAGCACGCGAAGCGCAAACAGCGAATAGAAATCGAAGGCGAGGCTGGTCAGGATCGTGGCGCCCGCCCACACGATGCCGCTGACGAATAGCGTGCGCCGGGGCCCGAAATGATCGGCGGTCCAGCCGCCGATGATCTGGAACAGCAGATAGGGAATCCCATAGGCGGAGAAGATCAGGCCGAGCTGCGTATTGGAAAGGCCGAATTCCTGCTGGATCGGACCGCCGGCGGTGTTGACGTTCTGCCGCACGATATAGGTGATGAAATACATCGCGCAGAGCAGGACGAGAACGATATTGGTAGTCTTGAAAATGCGCGGCATCGCGTCTTTCTCCCCGCTTCCGTCCCGGCTGCCTATTCTATTCGGCGGCGCTTTCCATCGGCGTCTTGGCGGTCTTTGCGAGATAATCCATCGCCGCCTGTGCGCCGCCCTTCTTGTGCGGCACGCCCGCCAGTTCCAGGCCCATCTCGACGCCGGATAGCGCGCCCAGGATCGTCAGATCGTTGGTGTCGCCGAGATGACCGATGCGGAACACCTTGCCGGCGAGCTTGGAAAGGCCGGCGCCGAGCGACATGTCGAAATTTTCCAGCACGATTTTGCGGAACGCATCCGAATCATGGCCTGCCGGCATCAGGATGGCGGTCAGCACCGGCGAGTAGCACTTCGGGTCGGAGCAGAGGATTTCGAGGCCCCAGGCCCGCACCGCGCGCCGGGTTGCTTCGGCATGGCGTTTATGGCGCGCGAAGACGCGGTCCAGGCCTTCTTCATGCAGCATGTCGACGGCTTCGGCGAGTGCGTAGAGCAGATTGGTGGCCGGCGTGTAGGGGAAGAAGCCGCTGGCGTTGGGACCGGCCATGTCCTCCCAGGAAAAAAAGGATTTCGGCAGCTTCCCGGCCTTGGCCGCCTTCATCGCCTTTTCGCTGACGGCGGTGAAACCGAGGCCGGGGGGCAGCATCAGCCCCTTCTGCGAGCCCGCGACGGTGACATCCGCCCCCCATTCGTCATGGCGGTAATCGACCGAGGCGAGCGAGGAGATGGTGTCGACCAGAAGCAGTGCCGGGTGCCCCGCCGCATCGAGCGCCTTGCGCACATCGGCGATGGGCGAGGTGACGCCGGTCGAGGTCTCGTTGTGGACGACGCAGACCGCCTTGATCTCGCGATTGGTGTCGGCCCGCAATCTTTCTTCGATCTTGGCCGGATCGACGCCCGTGCGCCAATCGGATTCGATGAATTCCGGCTTCACCCCCAGTTTCAGCGCCATGGTCTTCCACAGCGTCGCGAAATGGCCCGTCTCGTACATCAGGACGCGGTCGCCGGGCGACAGCAGATTGGTCAGCGACGCCTCCCAGGCCCCGGTACCGGAGGAGGGATAGATGAAGACCGCCCCCCTGGTCTTGAAAATCGTCTTGATCCCGGACAAAACCCGCTGCCCGAGCTGCTGGAAATCGGGTCCGCGATGATCGATCACGGCACGGTCCATCGCCCGCAAGATGCGGTCTGGAACCGGGGTCGGCCCCGGGATTTGCAGGAAATGACGGCCGGCGATGCGGGGGGTGTTGGTCGGCATGGGTGCTCGAAAGTTGGGGCTTTTGGGGGCTTTTCTTTCACACGTCCGGCCCTTGTACACAAGGGCGGGCAACTTCATAAGAGGCACATGACCATCGTCGCGAGCCCCGGCCTGGAAAGGCGCCTGAAATCCGAGAACACCGGCGAAATCCTTTTCGACCGCTTCACGCGGGGGCGTTACGCCACCGATGCCTCCTCCTATCAGATGATGCCGCTGGGCGTGGTTGTGCCGCGCAGCGTGGACGAAGCGGTGCGCGCCATCGCGATTGCCCGCGCCGAGGGCGTCAGCGTGGTGCCCCGGGGCGGCGGCACCTCGCAATGTGGCCAGACGATTAACCATTCCCTCGTCGTGGACTGCTCGAAATATCTGAACAAAATCGTCTCGCTCGATGGGAATGCGCGGACCTGCGTCGTGCAGCCCGGCATCGTGCTGGACGAGCTGAACCGGCAATTAAAGCCGCATGGCCTCTGGTTCGCGGTCGATCCCTCCACCGCGTCGCGCGCCACGCTGGGCGGCATGACCGGCAATAATTCCTGCGGCACGCGGTCTTTGCGCTACGGCACCACGCGCGACAACATCATCGCCGTGAACGCGGTGCTTCCCAATGGCGCGCCGGCGCGATTTGCGGAAGTTTCGCGCGATCTGTCCGAACTGCCGGCGGATTCGGCGCTGCGTCCCATCGCGCGCGCCTTGCTGGCGCTCGGCGAGCGCGAGGCGGCCGAGATCGAGGCGCGCTTTCCCAAGGTCCAGCGCCGCGTCGGCGGCTACAATCTCGATGCGCTGGTGCCCAAGAACACCAAGACCAATCTCGCTCACATTCTCGTGGGGTCGGAAGGCACGCTCGCTTTCTCGACCGGGATCGAGCTGAAGCTCTCGCCTCTCCTGGGTCGCCGGGTGATGGGGGTCTGTCATTTCGGCCAGTTCTACGAAGCGATGAACGCCGCCCAGCATCTCGTCACGCTCGGCCCCATCGCGGTCGAGGCAATCGACAAGACCATGCTGGATCTGGCGCGCGCGATTCCGCTGTTTCGCGACGTGATCCCGAAATTCACCCGCGAAGATCCCGAAGCCCTGCTGATGGTGGAGTTCGACGAGGGCGACGAGGAGAACGAACGCCGCATGAAGCGGCTCGTCGAGATGATGGGCGATCTCGGATTTTCCTGGGACAAAATCGGCGCCAAATGGGGCGGCGTGGTGGAGGTGCGCGACGCGGGTTTGCAGGCCGCGATCGCCGAGGTCCGCGCGTCCGGCCTCAACATCATGATGAGCATGAAGGATGAGCGCAAACCCGTGTCCTTCATCGAGGATTGCGCGGTGCCGCTCGTGCATCTCGCCGAATACACCGACCGCCTGACGCAAGTGTTCGAGAAATACGGCACCAAAGGCACCTGGTATGCGCACGCCTCCGTCGGCTGCCTGCATGTGCGCCCGGTGCTGAATTTGAAGCTCGAAAAAGACCTGAAGGCGATGCGCGCCATTGCCGAGGAAGCCTTCGAGCTGGTGAAGAAATTCAAGGGCTCGCATTCCGGCGAACATGGCGACGGCATCGTGCGCTCCGAATTTCACGAGATGATGTTCGGCACGGAATTGGTGCGCGCGTTCGGCGAGGTGAAGGCGCTGTTCGATCCCGAGAAATTCTTCAATCCCGGCAAGATCGTGGGCGCGCCCAAATTCGACGATCCTGATTATCTGCGTTTCGGCCCGGCCTATGAGATTTCCGCTTTCAAGCCGGCGCTGGACTGGTCGGAATTTCCCGGCGGTGCATCGGGTTTTCAGGGCGCCGCCGAGATGTGCAACAACAATGGCGCCTGCCGCAAGACCGAAGGCGGCGCCATGTGTCCCTCCTACCGCGCGACCCGCAACGAACGCGATGTCACGCGCGGCCGCGCCAACAGTTTGCGGCTCGCGCTGTCGGGGCAGCTTGGCGCGGATGCGCTCGCCTCGGACGAGATGATGGAGACGTTGAAGCTTTGCGTCTCCTGCAAGGCCTGCAGGCGCGAATGTCCAACCGGCGTGGACATGGCGAAATTCAAGATCGAGGTGCTAGCCGCGCGGGCCGCCAAACATGGCGTCTCCTTGCGCGACAAATTGATCGGCTATCTGCCGCGCTATGCGCCATGGGGCGCGCGCTTCGCGTGGTTGCTGAATCTACGCGACCAGATCCCGGGCGCGGCCGCTTTAAGCGAACCCATCATCGGCTTTAGCGCCAAACGCTCGCTGCCGAAATGGCGCACGCATTACTTCAATCCTGCGGCAACCGTCATCGAATCCACCCTCCCCCTAGTGGGTGAAGTCGTGCTGTTCGCGGACACTTTCAACCGCTATCACGAATCCGAAAATCTGGACGCGGCATTGGCCGTGCTCACCGGTGCCGGTTATCGCGTGCATCTGCCGAAGGCCGTGAACGGCAATGCACGGCCGCTCTGCTGCGGGCGCACTTTCCTGACGGCGGGGCTTGTGGACGAAGCGCGCGCGGAAAATGCGCGCAGTGCGGCGGCGCTGCTCCCCTTCGCCAAACGCGGCATCCCGATTGTTGGACTCGAACCCTCCTGCATTTTCACCTTCCGCGACGAAGCGCCGGCCATCGCGCCGGGTGAGGATTCCAAGCTGCTCGCCAAGAGCACGTTCCTGTTCGAGGAATTCTTGGCACGCGAAATCGACGCCGGGCGCTTCAATCCGAAGCTGGCGCCTATTGGCGCAAATGCGCTGCTGCACGGCCATTGCCATCAGAAGGCGTTCAACGTCATGGGCCCGGTGCAGAAGGTGCTTTCGAAAGTGCCGGGGCTGAAGGTCGAGCTGATCGAATCCTCCTGCTGCGGCATGGCGGGCGCATTCGGTTATCAGTCCGAGACCATCGATGTGTCGCTGAAGATGGCGGAGCTGTCGCTCTTGCCCGCCGTGCGCAAAGCGAGTGCCGATGCGATTGTCGTAGCCGACGGCACTTCATGCCGGCATCAGATCCACGACGGCACGGGACGCACCGCGCTCCACGTCGCCGCCGTCCTCGCCAAAAGCATGGCCGCGGCAAACGCGTAGAGCCTGCTGCCGGAGATCGGAATTATGGAACCGGCACCTCGATATAACGGAAGGGCGCCGCCACATCCTTGTACCAGTGCATCGTGTCCGGAGGCATGATGAACACATCGCCTTGGCTGATACGATGCGACTCGCCGCCTTGCACCCGCTGGCCCCCGAATTTGTCGGCCGCCGCTCTGGCTGTTCCTCCCACCTCCAGCGTCGCCGCCCCGCTTACCACAATCACCACCGCCGTATAGACCTTATGGCTGCATCCCTGTGGCGGGCATACGGAATTCGTGGACTCCCGGCTGTGCACGCTCACATCCGATGTCCCATAGCGGGATGTGCGGCTCCAGAGCGGCGCGGTGCCTCCGTTTGCCAGGGCCTTGGCAAAGGATGTGTCCAGCTTTCCGTGGTCGAACACGGTAACAACGCCAGCTCCGGAACCCGCATTCTCCTGCGCGACGCTTTCGACGTGCCACGCCGCTCCCGCCACTATGACCGCAGCACCGGTCATGATCATCTTTCGGATGCTCCCCATCGCGACCTCCTTTAGAACTTCCCGAGTAGCCCGAGGATATTGTCAAAGCGAGCGTGCCTCAACCGTACCGCCATCATGTCAGGGCTCATGACCCGAGGACATGAGGCCGGCCATGTGACATCGGGAAGGCGCGCTTAGCGCCCGGTCATGTAGACCACGGGCTTCGCGGCGAAGGTCGCGCAGATAGCTCTTGGCATAGAGCGACATCTGTTCCGGAAGCCAATTCCCGTCAATTCTATCCTTTGGCGATATAGGACACGTTCGGCAACTTCACGAAATGTTTGTCGCAGGAGATAAGCTCCGCATCATGCGCCAATGCCGTAGCATAGATAATAGCATCGGCCGTGGCCAATTTGTGCTGCCTGCACAGTTCCGCCGCCGAAAGCGCGATGTTTGTCGTCAAATCGGCGACGACGCAGGTTTGCGTGAAGGCGATCACTTCGTCGGCTTTGTCCTCTCCAGTTTCTCGCGTCAGCCATTTGGCGAGTTCGAGTTGCACCATGGTTGGCACAAGCCATTCCGCGCGATCCGGGATTTTGGCCGCCACCCGCCTTCCCGTGCTTGAACCGATCAGCCACTCAATCCAGGCCGACGTGTCGATGAGCCGCATCAGAAGCGGTCGTTACGGTCGCGGTATCGCGTAGGCCGCGCGCCCTTGACCGAGCCCGCAAGCTCTTGCGTCCTAGGAACTGGAACAAGCAGTACGCCTTCACCCTTCGGGATGAAGGCGAATTCCTGCCCCGCCTTCCAAGCTTTTGCGGCACGTACGGTCTTGGGAATGGAGATTTGAAATTTGGCGGAAAGTTTTGCCGTACTGGCGCGCATTACGACATCCTGATCGATCATCATATCGTAAGACGATTAGCACCAAAGGTCACGAGATGTCACCAACCCTCCCTCAAGGGAGGGCTGGAAGGCGCGCCTACCGCCCGGTCGTGTAGACCACGGCTTCGCGGCGAAGGTCGCGCAGATAGCTCTTGGCATAGAGCGACATTTGTTGCGCGGCGAGCTGTTGGCGCAATTGATCGCGCGTCGGCAATTCGAAGGTGCCCACCGTCGCCACGGGCTTGTCGCAGCGCATGATCAGCTCCAATCCGGCGCCTGAAAAGAACGGCGGCACCGAATCGCCGGGGCCGGTCTTTGCCAGGGCGTCGCGCAATGCCGGTTCGAGATCCTTCGGACTCATATTGCCGAGCGGCGTCAGCACGGTGCCCTGAAGCTGGCCGGAAATGCCGGGAAGATCGCCACAGCCGCGCGCCTGGGCCTTGATATTGACCATCAGCGCCATGGCGCGCTCCTTCAGCGCCGCCTCGGGATTTGCCGGCAGGGGAATCAGGAAGCGGTCGAGCGGCACGGGCGCGTTCGGATCGGCCGCGACCGGCGCCGCCGCGGCTTTGGTTCCGGCGGGCTCCCGGCGGTCGCGCATCAGAAGCACGTAATAGCCGCCTTCGGCCCGGATCGGTCCGGCGATCTGCCCCGGCTTAAGATCGATTAGCGCGCGGTCGAGTTCGTCCGCCAATTGGCCCTGGATCACCCATCCGATATCCCCGCCATCGGCCGCCGATGGCGACTGGCTGAACTGGCTGGCGACGGTCGGGAACGGGGCACCCTGCCTTGTCTGTTGGGCGAGTTGCTCGGCGCTGGTGCGAATGGCGATCTCGTCCTCGGGTTTATCGACACCCATATAGATTTCCGACAGCAGGTATTGGGGCTTGTCCGAACCCTGCTTCAGCCGGTCCATGGCTTCGTCCAATTGCTGATCGTTGATCGTGACGTCGGCGCCGTAACGCGCGGCAACCAGTTTCTGCCAGATGATCTGGGCGCTGATCTGCTGGCGGAAGGTGTTGGCGCTGACGCCGGCCTGACCGATGGTGGCGAGGATCTGATTGGCGGTGAGCTTGTTGTCCTCGGCGATGTTCTGCAGCGCCTTGTCGACTTCGATTTTGGTCGCGTTGATCTTTCGCTTGTTCGCCTCCTGCAGCTCCATGACTTCGTCTTCCAGGGCGCGCAGAACCTGGCCGCGGATTTGCGGCAGGTTTTCCGCGGTCGGCCGCACGCCCGACGTGGCGACGAAAAGCGCCGTGCGCTGATCTAGATCGTAATTGGAGATGACGTATTCGTTGACCACGGCGGCCACGCCGGTGGAATTCTGCTGTGGCTGTGCGGCGGCCGCCAGGGACGCAGAGACCGCGAACACCGCCAGCGTACTCAGGAACACACGCGCGTGGGACAAGGGGA
This sequence comes from Micropepsaceae bacterium, assembly GCA_036499145.1. GTDB lineage: Bacteria > Pseudomonadota > Alphaproteobacteria > Micropepsales > Micropepsaceae > CAIYRG01. Next base: position 12,154 of record DASYEG010000198.1, read on the forward strand.
AACTCCTAAAAGCGCTCGCCATAACCATAGCCGCCCCATTTGCCGAATTGTCTCGGCGGCTTGCGGAAGACATCCGGGGTGCGGGTGTCGTCATTCTCGCGCGCATTCAGGGCGTCCTGCCCCGATGCGCCACGGGCAGGCATGTTGGGGGTGATGCAGCCCGCCAGAAGAAGGACGCTCGCCGCCAGCAAGATGATGCGCATGGTGTCCTCCCTCAAAATGTCTTCCCGCAAATGCGAAACGCCATCATAGGCCGGGCAGGGCGCTCGGGCCAAATTTTTCCCGCCTGCCCGCAGGGTGGTAGACTGTCCAGCTGAGGTCCGTTGGGCTTCACCGGCGCATGGGGCAATTGCACCGGAAAAATCAGGACGGTTTCTGATATTTTTGGCGGAAAACCGGCAAAACCCCACTCCATCCGGCAAAATAAGGGAGGGGGGGGTACGAGAAAAGGAGCGAGCGCATGACCAAGGCCGAAATCCATTCCGCGGAAGGCGGTGCAGCGGTTCGTCCCTCGCGCCGCAGCGTGCTGCGGACGGGCCTCGCGACGGCGGCAGGGCTGGCCGCCGCCGGTGCTCTCACCGCCACGGCGCCGGCATCGGCGCAAATCACCGGAGTCGGCGCCGCCGAAGGCACCTTGCCCGGGCGTACCGCGCCCCACACGCTGGAAGGCACCTCGTCCACGGCGAGCCCGCGCCAGCGTCTGGGCATCGACATCCACGCCCATTACTACCCGCAAGAATATCTGGATGCGATGGCGGAGGGCCGCGCCTACGGCGGCGATTATACAGAGACCCCGCAAGGCTACATGCTGAAGGCGCCGGGATTTTCCGGCGGGCCTTTCCCGGCGAAATTCACCGATTTGAAACTGCGTCTCGCCGATATGGACGCGCAAGGGATCGCCGTCCACGCGCTGTCCCTGACGCGGCCCATGCCTTATTTCGGTCCCCCCGATTATGCGCTGAAGCTGGCGCGCGCCTTCAATGACGGGACAAGTCGCGCCCATCTTCAGTACCCGGATCGTTTCGTGGGGCTGATGGCGCTTCCCATGATGGACAAGGAGCGTTCGTTGGACGAGCTGATGCGCGCCTCCAAGCTTCCGGGCATGCGCGGGGTTTATCTCGGCTGCAATATCGAGGGTCGCGATTTTTCCGATCCCGAATTCCTGCCCGTCTTCCTGCGCATCGAGGCGCTGGGCCTGCCTATTTTCCTGCATCCCAATGGCGCCGTCGGCGGCAAGCGTTTCGAGCCCTTCTATCTCGCCAACATTCTCGGCAATCCCTTCGACACCACAATCGCGGCCTGCCATCTGATCTATGGCGGGGTGATGGACAAATGTCCGAACCTCCAGATCAATCTGCCCCATGCGGGCGGCGCCGTCCCGATGCTGATCGGGCGGATGGATCACGGCTACGCGGTCCGGCGCGATGTCCCCGCTTTGCCGCGGCCGCCATCGGAATATATGCGCCGTTTCACCTATGACACGATCGGTCATAATGCGGGGGTGGTGAAATTCCTCATCTCCGAAGTTGGCGCGGACCGCGTGATGCTGGGCAGTGATTACTGCCTCGACATGGGCTATCTGCGCCCGGTCCAGGATCTGGACGTGCTCGGGCTCAACCCGCGCGACCGCGATTCTATCCTGCGCGGAACGGCGTCGCGGCTTCTGAAGCTGTAGCTTTATTCCACCAGATCGATATTCACCTGCGAGCGGTCGTGCCGCACGATGATGGACACGACATCGCCCGGCTCGACGGGGACCAATCGCGAGAAGCGATGCAGCATATGCACCCAATGTCCGTTGTGCTCGGCATTGACGGCGGGCCGGTTCTCATAGCTGGTCTCGGAATCGAGCGCGATTTTGATCCATTGCGCGATACCGACGCAGAGCCCGGATTTGGTGGCCCGGATTTGCAAAGCGTGCTTTGCCATCGGGAAGCTTTTTTGCTGAAAGTCGAACCGCAGCAATTCCACATCGTCCGACAATTGCTCATGGGCGACCCCGTCGAGAGCCGTACTGAGAACCGGCGGCGCGAAATCGTTGAACGGCGACAGATCGAACCCGGCGATGGTGTCGACGAACAGCATGCCCTTCAGAATATCCCCGCCGGCCAGATAGCCCATGATGGAGCCCGAGGCCGGGATCACCGTCGCGTCGGGGGTCAAGAGATGCTGATGGGCGTGTTCGAGCGTGGCGAGGATTCCTTCGCCGATGAGCGCGCTTGCGAAGGTCTCGGTGACGAGCACCTCCGCGCGTTCGGGAAAATCACGGCCCGCGGCGAGTTCGGTCGAGGGCTTGCCGATGACCTTGACGCGCTGGGCCAACCCGTTTTGCGCCACGATCTCGCGGGCGCGGTCGGCGATCACGCTGACCGTCTCGCAGGTCGTGACGCTGGCGGCCCCGTTCCGCGCCGCCATCATCGCAAGCAGCCCCGCGCCGGTGCCGATATCGAGCACGCGCTTGCCCGGCACCGCGCGCCGGATCGCGGCCTCATAGGCGAAATTGCGTCTCTTGTCGTCCATCATGGCGAAGTGCCAGGCCGGCACCACGTCGCGATAGGCCGAGCGCAGATTGGCCTTGGCCTGGAGCAGATCGGGGCTGAGATCGACCGCCTTCCGGAACGCGGCGATGGCGGCGTCGGTTTTTTTCGCGTCGCGATAGATGACGCCCAGATTGTTGAGGGCATCGGCGTAATTGGGTTTCATGGCGAGCGCCCGGTTGAAGGCGGCGATGGCCTCCTCGGTCTCTCCCATCTGGTTGAGCACGGCGCCGTAATTGTTGTGCATTTCCGCCGATGCGTTGGGCGCGGTGACGGCGCGCCGCATGAATTCGATGGCCTCCGCAGGCCGGCCCTGATGGAAACGGATGACGCCCAGAAGATGATTGATCTCGGTGTTGGCGCTGTTGCCGGCGAGAATGGCCAGACAGGCTTGCGCCGATTCGTCATAGCGGCCGGACCGGAAATGATCGAGCGCCTGATCTATGGGGTCGGGGGCCATGGCGTCTCGTTCTTTTGCGAGCGGGACATTAAAACCTTGCGCGGCTACAATGCAAAGCCGCTTTTAAGGGAGCCATACCGGCATGGGAATCGACCCCGATTCAATACGAAAATACGCACGGCCCAAAGATACGCCGTTCGATATTGTGAAGCTCGGGCACGTGGTGCTCAACTGCTCCGATGTCGAACGATCGGTGCGGTTTTACACGCAGGTGCTGGGCCTGGAAATATCGGACGTCTACCCCGACGACATGGTGCCGGGCGGCATGGTGTTCATGCGTTTCAACGAGGATCATCACGGCGTGGCGCTGGTCGGTTCGATGAAGGGCCAATCGCCCAATGTCGAACTCAACCATATGGCCTTCGAAGTCGCGACGCTGGATGAGGTGATCGTGGCGCGCAATCATTTGCGCAAGCACGGTGTGAAAATCGATTTCGAAGGCCGCCGCCGGGCCGGCGTGCAGATCGCGGTCGAATTCCGCGATCCCGATGGACACCGGCTGGAAATCTTTTGGGGCCTGGATCGCGTCGCCGCGGATGGCTATATCCGCCCCGCCTCGGAATGGAAGCTGGCGCGCAGCCTGAAGCAGGCCGTGGCCGATCCGGTCGCCGGGCAGGACACGCACCTGAAAGACTCATCCATTCTGGACGAAAATGTCGAGCCGCAAGCGGATATGCAATCCGGCGGCAGTTCGCGCTGGTGAGCCGCCATGCGCTTTCTTCCGCCGCTCGCGGCCGCGTTTTCGCTTTTCGCCGTCTCGGCGTGGGCCGCCGATCCCGCGATGATCGCGGCCGCGAAGAAGGAAGGCAGCGTCGTCTGGTACACCACCCAGATCGTGGATCAATTCGCACGCCCCGCGGCGGCGGCGTTCGAAAGACTGTATCCCGGCATCAGGGTAAGCCTGTCGCGCACCAATTCCGCGACCGCCGCGATCAAGATCCTGAACGAGAACCGGGCACACAAGAATCAATCCGATGTCTTCGACGGCACGGCCACGGTGGTGCCGCTGAAAAAGGAAGGCTACGTCCTCAAATGGATTCCGGACGCCGCGAAGACCTATCCGCCGCAATATAAGGACCCGGAAGGCTATTGGGTCGCGACCAACATCTATGTGCTGACGCCCGCGTTCAATACCAGGCTGATCGCCCCCGGCCAGGAGCCCCGAACCTATTCCGCCCTGCTCGATCCCAAATACCGCGGCAAGATGGTGTGGGGCGTCAGCCTGTCGAGTTCGGCCGCGGCGGGCTTCATCGGGACGGTGCTCGATGACATGGGCGACGAGAAAGGCATGGCGTATCTGCGCCAATTGCAGAAGCAGCGTATCGCGGGCGTCGACGTGTCGGCCCGTCAGGTGCTGGACCAGACCATTGCCGGCGAATACGCGATTGCGCTGCAGATCTTCAACCATCATGCGGTGATCAGCGCCAAGAAGGGCGCGCCCGTGAAATGGATCGCCATGGAGCCCGCAACCGGCGTGCTGTCGGTGGTCTCCATCCCGAAGGCGGCACCCCATCCCAATGCCGCCAAACTGTTCGAGGAATTCCTGGTCTCAAACGCGGGCCAACGGCTTTATCAGGCGGCGGAATATCTGCCCGCCGATCCGGACATACCCGCCCTGGACGCCACATTGAAACCCGAGGGCGGACATTTTCGCTCGCGCTTCTTTTCGCCGGAAGAAACGGCCGAGAAAATGCCCCGCTGGAAAAAAATCTATGACGAGATATTCCGCTGATGGGAGAGGGGGAATTGCAGGCATCGCGCGCCAAGGTCGATGCGCTGCTCAATCCGAAGAATGTCGTCATCCTCGGCGCCACCGACCGCCCCGGCAATTGGGCTCAGCGCGTCTGGCGTAATCTGAAGCGCTATGACTTTCCCCATGCCGTTTATCCCTACAATCCCGCCCGCGACGCGGTCTGGGACACGCGCTGCTATCGCAATTTCGCGGAGCTGCCGGAAGCGCCCGATCATCTGGTCGTGCTGATCCCGGCGGCCGCCGTACCGGACGCGCTGGCCGATGCGGCGAAAGCCGGCGCCCGCAGTGCCACAATCATGACATCGGGCTTCGACGAAGCGGAAAGCCTGGGCGCCGCCGAACTGACGATGCGCCTCAAGCGCGTGATCGCCGAGACAGGCCTTATCGTGTCCGGTCCGAATTGCCTCGGCAATCTGCACGCGCCGGCCAATCTGATGACCATGCCGGACGACCGGCCGCAGACGCTTTCGCGCGGACCGGTCGCCATCGTCGGCCAATCCGGCGGCATCGCCATGGCGATCAAGCGCACGCTCGAAGAGCGCGGCGTGGCGAGCGGAACCGTCATTACCTCGGGCAATGAGACCGGGCTTACCACCGCCGATTACATCGCCTATTTCGCGGGCGCGCCCGAGGTGAAATTGATCGTCTCCTATCTCGAATCGGTGCGCGATGCGGATGCGTTCCTGGCCGCCGCCCGCGCCGCGCGGGCCGCGGGCAAGCCGGTCGTCGTGGTGAAACTGGGCGCGTCCAGGGACGGCCGCGCGGCCGCGCTTGCCCATACCGGCCGGCTGGCGGGGTCCATGGAGGCGTTCGACGCCATTGCCGGTGCGGCCGGCGTGATGCGGGTGACCAATTTCGATGCCGTGGTGGAGGCGGTGGAATATCTCGCGCATGCGCCCTTGCCGCGTGGGGCGGGGCTTGGCGCCATCACCTTCTCGGGGGGCTTGCGCGGTATGCTGCTCGATGCGGCGGCGGCCCATGGGCTGAAATTCGCAGACCTCGCACCGGCCACCATCGGGCAGTTGGAATCGCTCGTCTCGGTCGGCACAACAATCGGCAATCCGCTGGATGCGGGCTTCGCGGCGCTCACCAGCCAGGACGCCTATTTGCGCTCAATCGAAACGCTGCTCGCAGATCCCGGCATCGACACGCTGCTCCTGCAGGAAGAATTGCCGCGCGCCGCCGGAACCGAGCGCAAGGAATCCAATCTGCGCGCGGTCAACGCGATCGCTGCGCGGGCGGGCAAGCCGATTGCCTTCGTGACCATGATTTCGCATGGCCTCACCGATTATAGCCGCGCGCTACGCGTGGAATTGCTGAATGTGGCGTTCCTGCAGGAGATCGACAAATCGCTGGCCGCGACGCGTTCGGTGATCGGCTATGCCGCGACGGCGAAGGTGCGGATGTCCGAACATGCGCCTTCGGCTCGGCCCACAGGAAAAATCGCCAAGCTGCTCAATTCCCACGCGCGTGCTTTGAACGAAGTGGAATCGAAGGCGCTGCTAAAAGCCTATGGCATGCCAGCGCCCAAAGAGGTTCTCGCGCGAACCATGCGCGACGCCGCATCGGCCGCGAAAGCCATCGGCTTTCCCGTGGTCGCGAAGGCCGTCAGCTCCGCGCTGGCGCACAAATCCGACGCCGGCGCGGTCAAGCTCGGCCTCACTTCGGTGAAGGATGTGCGTGCCGCCTTTTCTCAACTCGAAAAAATCGCGCGGGCCGCGCATGTGACGCTCGATGGCGTCCTGATCGCACAGCAGGTCTCCGACGGAATCGAGCTTGTGATCGGCATGCATCGCGATCCCGAGATGGGTCCGGTGATCCTGTTCGGCGCCGGCGGTATCGCATTGGAACTGCACCTCGATGTGGCGCTTGGCCCGGTGCCGCTGGATGAGGCGGGCGCGCTCGCGCTCATTGCCAAGACGCGCGTGGCGAAGCGGATCGAAGGCTATCGTGGGCAGCCGGCGCTGGATAAGAAAGCTCTGGTCAAGGCGCTGCTCGGACTCTCGCGATTTGCGGTTGATGTGGGGCCGGGACTCGAATCCGTCGACGTGAATCCGTTTTTGCTCAGGCGGCGCGGCGGCCTCGCGCTCGACGCGCTCGTGGTCCTCTCCCCCCACCCCAAATAAAAGATAGTCGGATTTAGATATCAAAAGCGGACATTCGACCAGCGATTGGGAAGGCCCGCTATTGGCCAGAGAAAGACTTCCCAATGCTCCGTGTGAAAGCCGACGCTCACACGCGCCAGCTTGCAATGCGCATTAGGCGCGGAGGGGCGTTTTCCTAAGCGGTCTTGAACATCAGCTTACTGGCCTTGGCCTTGACCCGCAGCACCCGGGTCGACGAGGCGATGTAGAGGTAGCCGTCCGCCCCGAACTCGCAGTTGGCGATACCCTGGTCGGACGAGATGAAGCCCAAATGCGCGCCCTCGGGGCTGAAGACGGTGACGCCCTCGCGG
>DASYEG010000199.1:0-4657 GCA_036499145.1 Micropepsaceae bacterium
GAGGCGCCCCCGTTCGCAACCGTCACCGCGATGCGGCGGGCACCGGCATCGAGCGCATTTTCGGCCAGCTCCTTCACCGCGGCGGCCGGACGCTCGACCACTTCGCCGGCCGCGATACGATTGATCGTGCCTTCGGCGAGACGGCGAATGGCGCGCACTGGCTTGGTCTCAATCCCCATGGCGGCCCTTGATCGACTCGGCGGAAATTGTAACGCAGTTCCGAGACAGGGTGCAGTTTTGGTCCGGCGGCCGGCGGCATCCTTCCACAGGACAATAGAGTCCGTCAGGGCCGCGGGCAATCAAGAGGGACACGAAGGCCACAAAATTAGCACGAAGAGATTTTTGTACTCTTTGTGACTTCGTGCCCCGTTGTTTCCCACAAGCAAATGGCGCCACCGCTTTCGCGGGTGGCGCCATTTGGCCCGCTTTTATCAGCCTAATTTATTTTCCGATTGGCGGCAGGCCGCTCACATATTTGAAGCGCTGCACGCGCTGGCCCTGCACTTCGGCAGAGTAGATATTGCCCTTGCTGTCGATGGCGATGTTGTGAAGATTTTCGAACTCGCCGGGACCGCGGCCGACACGGCCGAAACTGCCGAGGATCTTGCCGTCGCTGCGTTGGAAGATGTGGATCTGGCCATTCGGATCGTCTGAGGTGAACCAGATGCTCTGTCCCTTGTCGGGCCAGAACACGGTGGAGCCGGTCACGCCAGGCGCCGTCGAATCGCGCAGAAGCGCGATCTCGCGGATGAAGGTGCCATCCTTCTTGAAGATCTGGATGCGGTTGTTGGCGCGGTCGGAGACCACGACTTCGCCGTCATTGGTGATGCGGATACCGTGGACGGGATTGTTGAATTGCTGCGGCAGCACCTTGGGATCGTAGGTGATCTTCTCGTCGGTCGGCGGCTTGCCATAGGCGCCCCAGGTCCGCTTGAACTTGCCGGTATCGGCGTCGAACACCACGACGCGGTGATTGAAATAACCGTCGGCGACATAAAGCTCATTGGTCGCCGGATCGACCACCATGTCGGCGGCGCGGCCTACGCGCGTCTGGTCCAGGCTGTTGGTCTGGGGCGCGGATTTGCCGATCATCATCTCGAATTTGCCGTCGATGGTGAACTTGACGATCATGCCGTCTTTCTCGCCATTGCCGCCGAACCAGATATTGTTTTTGTAATCGAGGAAAATGCCGTGCTCATTGGCCGGCCAGTCGAAACCCTTGGCGGTTTCCGGCCCGCCCCAGGAGCGGATCACATCGCCCGCCTGGTTGAATTCGATGACCGAGGGCGCCGTCCTGCAACAAATCGAATGATCGCCGTCCTGCATGCGGCGATCACGCTTGTTCACCGTGCGCGGGCGCTGGGTGATCCAGACATTGTCGTCCTTGTCGACGAAGATGCCGCCGATCTGACCGAATATCCAATTGTTCGGCAGCGGCTTGGGCCAGCTCGTGTCGATCTGGAATTTCGGTTCCTCCGCATATGCGAAGCCCGTCACCGCACATGCCATGAACCCGGCAAGCGCCACCATGCGACCAAATCGTGCCACGAAAAATCCCTCCTTGTTATATGTCACGGCGGGCGATCTCCGCCCCGCCGCAAGCTTCTAAACTAACGCCAATGCCAGGGCTCACGCAATCTCGCGCCGTGTCTATCGCGCGGCATTGCCGGTAGGCGCGGGCGGTTTGGTTGCGGCTTCCGGTGCTGCCGGCGTGCCCGCGATGACCACCACCAAACGCGCCGGATCGAAATATTTCTTCGCCATCGCGTTGACCTGCGCGAGTGTCACGGCCTGGATCATGGCGTTGCGCTTCACGACATAATCGGCCGCGAGGCCCGAGCGCTGATAGGCGTTCAGCGTGCGCGCGATCTTGGCGTTGGAATCCAGTCCCAAAGGGAAGGACCCGGTGAGATAGGTCTTGGCATCGTCCAATTCCTTGGCGGCGGCGCCATCCTTGGCAAAGCGTGCCATCTCCGATTTCGTCACATCGAGAGCGGTGAGGATTTTGGTCTTGTCGCTCTGGACCGAGCCCACGATGACAGAGGCGGAACGAAAATCATTAAGCTGCGTCGAAATCCCATAGGTCAGTCCGCGCTTGTCCCGTACCTCATCCATCAGGCGTGCTGAGAATCCCCCGCCGCCGAGAATATAATTGGTGACGAAGGTGGGAATGAAATCGGGGTCCGCGCGCATCGGCCCGGCAAAGCCGAAAATCGCCACCGGCGCGGCCTCGTTGCGCACCACGTTGCGGGTGCCGGGCCTGCCGGCATCGACCGGCTTCGAGACCGGCAGACCGGACTTCACAGGCAGGGGCGTGAAGAGCGCTTGCAGGTATTTCTTCAGCTGCACCTCGGTGACATCACCGGAGACCGCCATTTTTATGCCGCCACGCACGAGATGCTCCGCCGCAAACGCCCGAATGTCGTCGGCACGAATGGCAGCGATCCCCGCAGCCGTCCCCGCCGGCGGACGCCCATAGGGATGAGCCCCGAAATAGGCCGCATACCAGGCTTTGACCGCGGCCCGCGATGGGTCTTCGTCTTCCTGTTTCAGGCTGGCAAGCAGCGCCACGCGGATGCGCTCGACGGCTTCGGGTTCGAAACGCGGATGCGCAAAGGCAAGCCCCGCGAGGCGGAAAGCCTCATCGGCGTTTTCTTTCAGCGTGGTCAGTGTGACGACGATGTAATCGCGGTCGGCGGTGGCCTGAAACCGGATGGCGCGGGATTCGAGCGCCTGCTTGAATGCGTCCGACGCCAGATCGCCCGCGCCCTCGTCCAGCAGCGAAGCCACCATATTGGCGAGCCCCGGTTTGTCGGCCGGATCGTAGGCCGACCCTGCCGGAAACGAGATGTTTACAGCGATCATCGGCAGAGCACGCTCTTCCGAAAGCCAGGTCTCCACCCCTGTCGGTCCCGCCACGGCCTTGACCGTGATGGCGTTCGCGGCCGCCGGAACGAACAGGACCAGGAATGCGAAAATAAGGGACCGCAGCGTCATTGGGCCGCCTTCGGTGACATCCGGCCGGTCACCGCTTCCTCCTTGACGAGGGCGGTCTGCGCCACTTTGCGCACGCCGGCCGCCGTCACGGCCCTGATCCGGTTCGGCCAATCCTCGACATCCTCGATGGTGAGTCCGATGGAGAGCGCGGTGCCGTAATCCTGCGCCATCAGATATTGGTTGTCGTGCTGATAGGTGTAGTCCGCGATCAACTGGGTCTTGGCGCGGTTGAATTCGCCTTCTTCCGGGGGGCTGCGCATCATGGACGCGATCACCTGATCCATCGCGGTTTCCAGCGTGTCGAAGCCGATGCCGTCGCGCGGCACCGCAAAGACCACAAACGTCCCCGGCCCGCGATTGTGGCCGTCATAGGCGGCACCCGCTTCCACCGCGAGCTTCTTGTCCACGACAAGGGTTCTGTACAACCGGCTGGTGGCGCCATTGCCGAGGATGGCGGTCATCACTTCCATGTCCTCGGCCGTGCCGCGCGGTGCGTTGACATAACCGGGCACGCGGTACATGCGCATCAATTGCGGCAATTTCGTTCCGGGCAAGGCGAAATTGATCCGCGTCTCGGCAAGCCGTGGCGGCGGCGGTTCGTTCACGCGCGGGGCAAGTTCGCGCGAGGGCACGGCGCCATATTTGTCCTCGGCGATTTTGCGAACCTCATCCGGCGTCACATCGCCGACCACCATCACGATGGCGTTGTTGGGCGCGTAATGATGCTGATAGAAATCATTCGCCTGTACACGGCCAATGCTGCGGATCTCTTTTTCCCAGCCGATGACAGGGCGGCCATAGGGATGGGAGAGATGAAGCGCGGCCGCCATCTGTTCCTGCGCCAGAGCCTGCGGCTCGGAATCCACGCGCAGGTGGCGCTCTTCCAGGACGACATCGCGCTCGGTCGTCACATTCGGTTCGGAAAGATCGAGATTGACCATACGGTCGGCCTCCAGCCCCATCACGATCGGCAAGCGGTCCTTGGCGATGCGTTGGAAATAGACCGTGAAATCATGCGAGGTCTGGGCATTATCCTGTCCGCCGTTGCGGGCAATGATCTTGGACAGCTCGCCATTGGGCACGGTCTTCGTGCCCTTGAACATCAGATGCTCGAAAAGATGCGCTTCCCCGGAAAGGCCCGGCGGATCGTCGGCGCCTCCGACGTGATACCAGACCATGTGGGTGACGACCGGCGCGCGATGATCCGGGATCACCACGAGCTGCAGCCCGTTTTTCAGCATGAATTGCGTGGCCTTATTCGCCGCCTTGACCGGAGCGGTCTCCGGAGCGGAGGCGTCGGCATGGCGCACGAAATACCCCGTGACGGCGAGCGCTCCTACGCCCGCCCCAAGAAGGGCGATTCCCGCAAGCGCGTTTCTGACGGCCCGCATCCGCCGATCCGTCAGGGTTTGGCTGGGGCCGTCATCGGCATCGGCATGGCCATTGCCGCTGCCGGAGCGGTTGCCGACATTGCCGGTGCGGCCGCAGGCATTGCCGGTGCGGTTCCCGCTCCGGAATAGAGCACCTTCTGGGAGAAGGCGGGACCCTGGTCCTCCTGGCCCACATCGGAAGTGACGCTGTGCCGGACATTGGGATCGACGCTCAACGCGTTTGTTTTCGTCAGCAACAGCTTCTCGCCGTCGCTGTAATTGGCGCCCAG
>DASYEG010000200.1:0-11228 GCA_036499145.1 Micropepsaceae bacterium
CGTCTTGACGTTGAACTCACCGATTACGGTTTCCAATATAGCGGCATCCGCAAACAGAACGGCCGTCACTGGGTGCGGGTCTATCAATACATCATGCCGGTGACGCAAATCCGCGGACGCATAGCGCCGGTGCGCGGTGAGGGCGCAGCCCCGAAGGTCCCCCTCATCAGCGGCCATTATTGGGTGCCGATCGACGATGTCACCGTGTCGGTGTTCAATTTCTCCTATTCGGCGGACCCCGCCATCGCGCTGCCGCGGGAATTCGCATTGGCGGCGGAAGCCGATTATGGCCGCGGCCCCGGCGATCTCCTGCCCGATCTGCGCCTGAAGAAAAGTGCCGCGAACGACTATCTGATCGACCGCAGCCTACAGAAGACGCAGAGCTTCACCGGCATTGGCGGCATCAACACACAGGACGTGGCGGTGCAGGAAGGCATGGGGCCGATTGCCGATCGTTCGCAAGAGCATCTCGGCTCCACCGACCGCGCCATCGTGACGATGCGGCGCCTGCTGATGGAAGCCGCGCGCGCCATAGAGGCGCAAGGCGTGCCGCGCGGCGTGGACAGCGCCTCCTATCGCACAGTCCGCGCGGTCGATCATTTTGCCGGCGATGAAAGCGAGATCCCCGCATTGATCGCCCGGGAGCTGCGGGCGCGGTTTTAGAATGCGAGCGCGCGCTCGCCGGAGATGATTTTTGCCTTTATTGTCCATCCATGTGGATTGAACCCGAGACGCCCGATGCCTGGGAGCGCTGGGTTCGCGCGACCGGTCTGCATCATTTTATCGCCGAACATTATTGGCTGTGGCCGATGTCCGAGACATTGCATTATCTCGGTCTGTCGCTGCTTCTCGGCACGGTGGGTTTGTTCGACCTGCGCGTGCTGGGCATGGCCAAAGCCATACCGCCCTCGGCGCTGCACAAGCTCATCCCGCTGGGGATCGCCGGCTATTGCATGAACATCGTCACCGGTCTCGCGTTCTTCTCCGGTTTTCCCGAGCAATATGCCTACAACCCCTCCTTCTTCTGGAGGGGCGTCTTCATGGCGGTCGCCGGGATGAATGTCGCGGTCTTCTATCTGTCGAGCGCCTTTGCGCAGGTGAAGGCGATGCCGGCGGGCAGCGATGCGCCGTTTCGCGCCAAGCTGATCGCCGGAACCTCGCTCGGCGCCTGGGTCGCGGTCTTGATCTGCGGGCGTCTGCTTACTTTTTTCCGTCCGCCCATATTTCATTGACGCGGCGCCAAGGTTGAAAGCATTCCCCCAAAAAGGCAAAATGGCTTCAGATGCTGGACCTGGCATCGAAAACACCGGAGGGAAAGCACCATGAAGATTCAAATCGCGCTGGTTGCGGCCATAGCCGCCACCGCATTGGCAGGAACGAGCATGGCGGCGTCGCTGAGCGATGTTGTCCAGAAAGGCTCCGCGGCCGAAAAGATCATGGAAAAGAACCAGATCAACTGGGCGACCGCCAAGGCCATTGGCGATCATTGCATCAACGAAGCCGCCGCCAAGGGCATGGGCGTCAGCGTCGTGATCATCGATCAATTCGGGGTCATTTCCTACTACGGCCGTGGTGACGGTCAGGGGAGGACCAACACCGAATCCGCATTGTGGAAGGCAAAGACAGTTCTCAACACCCGCGCCCCCAGCAAGGCGCAGATGAATGCGGTTCGCACCGGTGCGGTATCCGAGTCGCGCGTGATCTGGCAGGGCAATTTCGCCAATGGCGGCGGTCTTCCGATCGTTGTCGATGGCCAGTTCCTTGGCGCCATCGGCGTCGGCGGCATGGCGTCGACCCCTCCGGCATGGAGCGACGAGATCTGCGGCTATAACGCCCTGACGGCGGTGCTGGGTCCGCAGCCCAAACTGCTTGCTGACCTACCTAACCCCTATGCCATCAGCAACAATGCCGCTGGCGGCGCGGGCGCCCGCCCACCGGGTGCGGCGAACAGATAGGCCGTCCTGGTATCGTTCGCCAAGGCCTCGCGCATCCCTGCGCGGGGCCTTTTTCTTTGGCCCGTTGCGCACGGCCCGTGTAACAGGGTGCATTGGACGATGGCCGGGAACGGCCGCCGGTTCCAAAGCGAATGGAGACGTCCTTGATCAGATCGTTTGCGGCTACGGCGGGTGGGCCTCTCCTCTGGATCGACCTTCTGCAGCCGACGGAAGACGAAAGACGCCAGATAACGGAGCAGCACAAAATCCATGTTCCGTCGCGCGATGAACTGAGCGAGATCGAATCCTCCAGCCGTCTGTTCAGCCGTGAGGGTCTGGTTTGCGTCAGCATGTCCGCGATTCCCCCGAAAGACAGCACCGATCTTGCGCCGCCTCCACTCGGTTTGGTCCTGACCCCCGCTGTGCTCGTCACCATCCGTTTCTCGGAAATTCACGGCATCGAGCGGACTGCATCGCTGTTCAACACCGCCACACCTCCGGCGACGAGCGTCCATGCGTTCGTTTCGATTCTCGAAGCCATGGTGGATTACGGCGCCGATCTTCTCGAGCACCTCGCCCAGCAGGTCACGGGGATTTCGCGGAAATCCTTCCGCCAATATGCCGGCGCGCCCAGACAGGTTCGTAAGACGACCCGGACCCTCAGGGCCGCCTTGGTCGAAATCGGCTCGGCCGGAGAGCACCTCTCGGGCGCGCGCGAGACCCTTCTGGGTCTTCAGCGCATCGCGTCGTTCGCACCGGAGGCGGCGCGTGGCTGGTTCCCGGACGATGTTCACGAACGGCTTCAGACGGTCGCGCGAGACGTGGCCTCGCTCACCGATTTCGAGACCCATCTGTCCGACAAGGTTCAGTTCCTGCTGGATGCGGTTCTGGGCTTCATCAACACCGAACAGAACGAGATTTTCAAAGTGCTCACCATCGCATCGGTGGTCGGGATTCCGCCGACGCTGATCGCCAGCATGTATGGGATGAATTTCAAGAACATGCCGGAACTGAGCTGGGCTTACGGCTATGAATGGGGCTTGGGCTTGATCCTTATCAGCACACTTCTGCCCATTCTATGGTTCAAATCGCGTGGCTGGTGGTAAGGGGCCGCGCCACGGTCAATAATCCGCCCACCCGTGATATCCGCGCGAGTACAATGACGGCGCGCGCGAATGCGTTAGACTGATTGTCGTCTGCGAACCAGGGAGGGTCTCGTGGCCGACACGCATCGCACCGCTCATCCGCAAGTTCCGCACGCCGCCGCAAACGGATTGCTCGACCGCCGCGCGCTGCTTGGCCAGGGCGTCGTCTTCGCCGGCGCTGCCGCGGCGAGTGTCACCGGCATCGCATCGGCGGCCGCCGAGCCGCTGAAGGTCGACCCCTGGAGCACGACCATCGGTGCGCCGGTCACAACCTATTCGCTGCCCTCGCATTTCGAATCCAAGGTCATCCGCACCATCGGCGACAATTCGCGCCCCGGAACACAGCAGGCGCGTACGCCGCATCAGGATCTGGACGGCATCATCACGCCGGCCGCGCTGCACTTTGTCGTCGCGCGCGCCGGTGCGCCCGATATCGATCCCGGCAAGCACCGGCTTCTGATCCACGGCATGGTAAAGCAGCCGCTGATCTTTTCGCTGAACGATCTGATGCGCTATCCGATGGAATCGCATATCCGTTTCATCGAATGCGGCGGCAATTCCGCGCCCATGTGGTCCAAGACGCCGATCCAGGCGAGTGTGCAGGCGCTCCACGGCTTGCTGTCCTGTTCCGAATGGACCGGCATCCGCCTTTCGACCCTGCTGGACGAAGCCGGAGTCGATCCCAAAGCGAGTTGGATCATCGCCGAAGGCGCGGACGGCGTGACCATGAATCGTTCCATTCCGGTCGCCAAGGCCATGGACGATGCCATGATCGTCTTCTACCAGAATGGCGAACGCATCCATCCCTGGAACGGCTATCCGATGCGTCTTCTGGTGCCCGGTTATGAAGGCAACATGAACGTCAAATGGCTCCGGCGGCTGAAACTGACCGGCGCTCCCGTGATGGCCATCAACGAATCGCGCCAGTACACCTTGCTGCTGGAGAGCGGCAAAGCCTGGCGTTTCTATTATCCCGAAGAGGTCAAATCCTTCATCACGCGGCCCTCGCCCACCATGACCATGCCCGCACCCGGCTATTACGAGATCAGCGGTCTGGCATGGTCCGGGCACGGACGAATCGAAAAGGTGGAAGTCTCCGCCGATGGCGGCAAGAGTTGGGCGCTGGCCGCCCTTCAGGCGCCGGTGCTGCCCAAGGCGCTGACCCGGTTCCGCATGCCGTGGAATTGGAGCGGCCAGCCGGTGGTGCTGCAGAGCCGGGCCACCGACGAAGGCGGCAATGTCCAGCCGACGCGCGAACGGCTCATGGCCGAACGCGGCGAGCCGCGCAACACGCCCAATGTCGCCGCCTTCCCGATGAACCATGTGAATTGCATTTCGAGCTGGGGCATCGACGCCAAGGGAGCGGTCAGCCATGTCTATGTTTAGAACCCTTGCCGCGGCGTGCGCGCTGGCGCTGATGTCCGGTGCGGCCTGGGCCGCCGATGCGCCGAAATTCGGCCAACCCATCACCGAACAGGATGCCGCCGCCTGGGATATCTCCATCGCCCCCGACGGCAAGGGGCTGCCCGCCGGTTCCGGTACGCCCGCGCAAGGGGCTGTCATCTACGCGCAGAAATGCGCCGCGTGCCACGGCGAAAAGGGCGAGGGCGGCACCGGCCCGCGCTTGTTCGGCGGCATCGGCACCCTGAAAGCGCCGCAGCAGCCGGTGCAGACGGTCGGTTCCTATTGGCCCTACGCCACCATGGTGTTCGATTTCGTGCGCCGGGCGATGCCCTGGGACAGGCCGAAATCGCTGACCAACGACGAGGTCTACGCGTCGGTCGCCTATATCCTCAGCCTTAACGGCCTTATCAAGGACGGCGACGTGCTCGACAAGGACAGCATCATGAAGGTGCAGATGCCCAATCGCGACGGCTTCATCGATCTCTACCCGGCCAAATATTAGGGTTTTTGCCGCGGCGGTCCTGAAATTCGCTTGTGGTTTGCCAAAGCGGGATTACGCTCGGCCCATGCGTTTCATGGGCATCCTCTCGATCCCCATTTTATGCGCCCTGACCGGGCCGGCATCGGCCGAGCTGCGCGATTCCTACACTCCCGTCACCATCGTTGCGCTGGGCACGATTGCTGAGCCCGACGATTATGCCGTCCTTTCCAACGGCACGCCGCAGCCGAGTTTCGCGCAGAGCATGGCGGGGCAGGATCTGCATCTGGGCGAGGAACTGCATTCCGCGATTGCCGCGGCGCTCCTCGCCAAGAAGCTGAAGGTCATTCCCGCCGATGGGGAAAACGCCCATTACCGGCTGGACGTCGCCATTCCCCTGCACACGGTCGCCTATAGCGACTCGGTGACGGATTCCGAACTGATGCCGGGCTTCGTGGTGCTGGTGATGGTGCGCGACATGCGCACCGGCGAAATCCGGTTGCGCGACCGCATCGTCTACGGGCGGACAGACATCGAAAGCGGCCATGTGATCGACGGCGATGCGCGTTACCGCTTCGCGTCCGAAGATGCGCTCCTTGCCCATCCCAAAATGGCGGCCGAGGGATTGCGCGCCGGCATCGCGGCGGTGGCGGACGAAATCGCCGGCATCATGGCGAAGTAGTTTTCCCGCGTGAACACAATTGGCGTTTGGAAGAACCGGCTACGCCGCACGGGTCGCAATCGGTGACGGAGCGCTTGCAGAGAACGATCTCGTTGATGCGACGTGGCGGTTCGCGGATGGCGCGGCAAGCGCGTTTGGCTCAAATTCATGAGCCTCAGGAATTTCTTCAGCAGGATTTCTCCCTGTGTAGGATTGCGCAGGTTTTCTCGTTATCGTGTTACCATCTGCATATTCTCACCGGCTTACTCCTACACCAACCCTTCACCATGGCCGGGCTTGACCCGGCCACCCAGTCAGCTCGCGTCCGTGGGCTGGTTGAATCGTGAGTGCGCTCGCATAACTAGAAAAGAATCTTTCACCGCACCGACGTGCGGCGGCTGGGTGGCCGGCTCATAGGCCGGCCATGGTGAAAAAGCTAGGCATTCCATTTTTCGAGCAGGTCGTCCCAATCGGGATTCGTCTTTTCGATCAATGCCAATTTCCATTCGCGCTTCCAGCGTTTCAAACTCGTCTCACGCTGGATCGCATCCGCATATAGCGGATACTCCTCGAACCATACGAGACGAGTGACGCCGTATTTCATGACGAACTCGGAACCGCGTCCCTCGCGATGCGCGACGACACGACCAAGCAAATCCGAGGTAATCCCGGTGTACAGCGTGCCATTGCGCTTGCTGGCCAGGATGTAAACAAAGCCGCTCGGCATTGTCGGGTTTTAGCTCACTGTGGCTGTCGAAGCCATTTGCCGCACGGACGTGCAATGGCTGGGTGGCCGGCTCATAGGCCGGCCATGGTGAATGGGACGTGGCGCGCATTATTCAAGGGCGGCGGGGCACCAAGGCGCGAAAAAATTTCGTAAGCTAAAATTATCCACGCTCCCTGGG
The DNA here is from genome assembly GCA_036499145.1 of Micropepsaceae bacterium. Classification (GTDB taxonomy): domain Bacteria; phylum Pseudomonadota; class Alphaproteobacteria; order Micropepsales; family Micropepsaceae; genus CAIYRG01. The sequence goes on from DASYEG010000200.1 coordinate 6,528, forward strand.
ACGGCTTCATAATTCTCTCCGCAACGAGAGAAAGAGACCCGCATGGGAGGCAAAACCAACGATGTTTCCAACGCGGAAGCCGTGAATGCGGCGACCGCCGAAGCCGCGCGAATCATGACCGCCAACCTGGCGGCGGTCAGCGACATGCTGCAAACCAGTCTCAAGGCGGCGGACGAGGTGGAAGACTGGGACGACCAGCAGGCTCATCTCGAGAATGCCTTGAGGCTGGCCGAGGCGGCGGCACGGCTGAGTGAGGCTTTCGCGCGGGTGAAGGGCGAACTGCGCCAAACGATCAGCGTCGAGCGCAGCTCGGAAAGCGCTGAACGGGCACCCAAAGCGAGTGGAATTGCACCGCAATTCGCACCAAATAAAATTACGCAGATCGGGTAAAAATCCAGTGGTTTCGCAGAAAAAATCTGCGCGCCAACCCTCAATCAGGGGGGAGGGGGATCAGCCCCGTCTTCCCCAAGGGCCCCCCAAGGGGAGGGCGGAAATGACGGCTCAAATCGGCAGGCGGAGAATCGCGCGCAAACCGCCGAGCGGGCTTTTCTCCAGCCGCACGTCGCCGCCATGATTGCGCGCGATGTCTCGGGCGATGGCGAGGCCAAGGCCCACGCCGCCGGCTTGCAGATTGCGGCCCTCGTCCAGCCGGTGGAATGGGCGGAAGGCTTCCTCGCGCAAGTCCTCGGCAATGCCTGGACCGTCATCGTCCACGATAAGCTCCACGCGGCGGCCCATCCGGCGCAGCGTCACATTCACGCATCCGCCATATTTCAGCGCGTTGTCGATAAGGTTGACGAGACAGCGCTTGAGCGCGTTGCGCTTGACCGCGACCGTCAGCGGCTCGCCGATGAAGAGCGTGATGCGGCTTGCCGCGTCGTGGGCGCGGCCGACATCGGCCACGGCTTCGGCGGCGAGCACGCCGAGATCGGCGGGTTCGGCGACGCCGCCGCCTTCACCGCGCGCGAACTCCAGATATTCGTTCAGCATGCGCTCCATTTCGGCGATGTCGCCCTGCATCGCCTCGGTGTCTTCATCGCGGGGCATCAGAGCAAGTTGCAGTTTCAGCCGGGTGAGCGGTGTTTTCAGATCGTGGCTGATGCCGGCCAGCATGTCGGTGCGCTGCTGAACGAAACGCTCGATGCGCTCGCGCATTTGCATGAAGGCCGTGGCGGCGCGTCGCACTTCGGCGGCGCCATAGGCCTTGAACTCCGACACATTGCGCCCCTTGCCGAAACTTTCCGCCGCATAGGCGAGCCGCTCGATGGGCTTGACCTGATTGCGCAGAAACAGTGCGGCGATGCCGATCAGGACCAGCGAGGAGCCGATCATCCAGAGGATGAAGATGTCGGCGTTCGATGCGGTGACACGTTCGCGCGGCACCAGAAGCTGCAGCACGCCGTCCTTCAATTGCACGCGCAGATCGACGTAATCGGTGAAGCGGCGGGTGTCGAAGCTGACCGCTTCGGGCATTTGGCTGGAGAAGATGTAGGTGAGCTGGCGGTCGAGCACGGTGCCGGGCGTCGATACGGTGCGGGTGAGCCTCTCACCCGGCGTGAACTCCGCCGGATATCCGAACAGCTTGGACGCGATCTCGCGTTCGCGGTCGCGCGCCGGGCCGAGCGGCAGTTTGTTCTCCAGCATCACCATGTAGCCCACATCATTGGCCACGCCGCGCGTCATCGTGGCGGTGACGACGCGGTAATGGCGGTCGAAGAAGACCGCGGAGACGACCGCCTGCAGGATCAGCATCGGCGCCAGGATGATGATGAGGGAGCGTCCGAATAGCCCGCTCGGCATCAGCCGCTTCAGCGCGCGGAATGGGTGCAGCGGCGCACGCAGCAGCGTGCGCCGCGTGCTATCCAACGCGGTCTGGGACCAGGACATAGCCGACACCACGAACGGTTTGCAGATAGAGCGGAAGCTTGGGGTCCTCTTCGATCTTGCGGCGCAGGCGCGTCACCTGCACATCCACCGAGCGCTCCAACTGGATATTCAGCCGCGTGCAGAGCTCGGCACGGCTGAAGGAGCGTCCCGCATTGCCGGCGAAAAATTTCAGCATCAGCACTTCGGAACTCGTCAGCTTGACGCGTTTGCCGTTGCGGGTCAGTTCGCCGCGTTCCGCATCGAATACGCAGGCGCCCATGCGCACCTCGCGATGCGGCGGCGGGCGTATGCTGCGCGCGCGCCGGATCAGGGCGTTGACACGCAACGCGAGTTCGCGCGGTTCGAAGGGCTTGGGGAGGTAGTCATCAACGCCACGCTCAAGCCCGGCGATGCGGTCCTCGGAATCGCCCAGCGCCGTCAGCATCAAAATCGGCAGGTCGGATTGCGCGCGCAGGTCCGATGCCAGGTCCAGGCCGCTCTCGCCGGGCATCATCACGTCCAGGATCATTCCGTCGAACGCGATGCTCTTGATCAGGCTTCGCGCTTCGGCGGCATCGGCGGCGGCCGTCACGCGAAATCCGTTCGCCGACAGATAACGCTGCAGCAGGCTGCGCAGGCGTTGGTCGTCATCGACGACAAGAAGGTGCGGGTTGTCCGAAGCGTTCATCGGCGCATGATAGGAAGGAACTGTACCGGGCCAAAGCGTGTGGGCCATTATGTTGACATCATTAGGCCGCCCCCCTAGGCGTAGCAAGCACGATACCCTAACTTCCGGGGCGCGGGGGCTGCGCGTGGATGAAGCATTCCCGAGGACATCATGGCTGGCATCATTCCTTTCGACGATCGCGACGGTTCTCTCTGGTATGACGGCAGGCTGGTGCCTTGGCGCGATGCCAAGACCCATGTGCTGACCCATGGGCTGCATTATGGGTCCTGTGTCTTCGAAGGCGAGCGCATCTATGCGGGGCACATCTTCCGTCACGACGAGCATGTGAAGCGGCTGTTCGAATCGGCGCGCATCCTCGGCATGAAAATTCCTTATACGGAGGATGAGATCGCGCGCGCCTGCTATGCGGCCGCCGCGGTCCAGGGCATCACGGACGGTTATGTGCGCCCAGTGGTCTTTCGCGGCAGCGAGATGATGGCCGTGGCTGCCCAGCAGACGAAGATCCATGTCGCGGTCGCGGTGTGGCAGTGGCCTTCCTATTTCGATCCCAAGGAAAAGCTCAAAGGCATCCGGCTCGATTTTGCCCAATGGCGGCGGCCCGCGCCCGATACCGCGCCGACGAAAGCCAAGGCGGCGGGTCTCTACATGATCTGCACGCTGTCGAAACACGCCGCCGAAGCCAAAGGCTATGCCGATGCGCTGATGCTCGATTATCGCGGGCTGGTGGCGGAGGCCACGGGTGCCAACGTATTCTTCGTCAAGGACGGGCAGTTGCACACGCCCACACCCGATTGCTTCCTCGATGGCATTACGCGCCGCACGGTGATCGCGCTTGCGCGGACGCGCCACATTCCGGTGCACGAACGCGCGATAAACCCTGAAGAACTCGCCGGTTTCGAAGAATGCTTCATCACCGGGACCGCGGCGGAAGTGACGCCGGTCTCCGAGATCGGTCCGTATCGATTCACGCCGGGCATCATCTGCGAAACGCTGATGAACGACTACACCGCTGAGGTCAATCGGCCGGTCCCGGCCGATGCGGCGCGCGAGAGGATCAACGCCAGCGCTTGACGCTTTCGTCGTCTGCGGCTTTCGCCTCGACCCAGGTCTCGCCGCCCTGCCGCTCTTCGCGTTTCCAGAACGGGGCGCGGGTCTTGAGGTAATCCATCAGGAACTGGGCTGCCTGGAATGCCGCCTGCCGGTGTGAGGAGGCAACCCCGACGAACACGATGCGCTCGCCCGGAACCAAGCGGCCGATGCGATGCACGATACGCAAACCGGTGATGGGCCAGCGTTTTCTGGCTTCGGCGACATGGACCGCGATCTCGCGTTCGCACATGCCCGGATAATGGTCGAGGGTCATGGCAATGAGTCCGTCATCGCCGCGCACCAGTCCGATGAAGGTCGCGATCGCGCCGACCGAACCCGAAGCGTCGTCGAGCGCGGCAATCTCCACACTGGGATCGAAATCCTGCGCCTGGATGCGAATTTCGCTCATCCGCCGGTGACCGGAGGAAAGAACGCGATTTCGTCATTCGGGCCGATGGCCGCATCGAAGCGCGAATGCTGCTGGTTCACCGCGACGCGCAACGCCTTCAAATCGCGAAACGCCGCCTCATACCCCGCGCCGCGCGACTTCAGACAATCGATCAATGCCGCAACAGTCGCGACGGAAGAAGGAACACTCAGTTCTTCTTCCGAGACGCCGATCTTCTGGCGCAACCAGGCAAAATAGAGGAGCTTCACGTGCCCCTCACGCGGTTCTCTGTTCGGGACGCTTGGCGCCGACATTCGCGGTGGGGCGCGACAGGCTCACGCGCCGGGCATGATGCAACCCCGCCTGCAAATAGGCATAGCCGGTATAGAATGTGAGCCCGGCGGCGGCCCAGAGGCCCAGGAGCGCGGCGGCGGTGACGCCGGGCAGCATCCGTTCGCTGGCCGAACTTGCAATGAGTGCCGCGATTGCCACCACCTGCATCACCGTCTTCAATTTGGCGATGCGTGTGACCGGCAGGCTGACATTGGCCTCGGCCAGGAACTCGCGCAGACCCGAAACCAGGATTTCCCGGCACAAGATCACCAGTGCCGGTACCAAAAACGTCCATCCCTGGAGCATCTGATCGGACGCCAGCATCAAGAGTGCCGCC
>DASYEG010000201.1:0-8589 GCA_036499145.1 Micropepsaceae bacterium
GGCGAAGCGCTGAAGGACATCTGGGCCGTCGATCTGAACAAGGGCGGCAACGCGATCCCCTATCACATGGAAGACCCCGCGCTGCGTCAGGAATATGACGAGACCCTGGCGCGTTCAGGACTCGCCTCGCGCATGGAGCCGCGCTTCTACGAAGAAGCGGGCGCCGCCGCGGCGGACTCAATCGGCGGATTCTGAACGCAATCCCACCCTCCCTTGCGGAAGGGTGGGATACGCTAGAGATCAGCCGCCTTCGCCGCCGGCGGGGTTGGCGGCTGCCGCCACCGGACCCAGCGTGCGTTCGAAATCGGCCTGCGAGCTGGGATTGCCGTGGATCGGCAGAGGCCGTACCGTTGCCAAACCCACGCACAGGGTGTGAAACTCCTGCAAAATCTGGGGAGAATTTCATGACGGACAGAAGCGCATCCATGGCGGAGCTCGCCAGCAGCAACCAACGCACCGGCATTCTGGCCGGTGTCAGCGACATGCAGCTTGCCTATTCGTTCTTCCGCTTTTCCATGGGCGTGGTGATCTTCTTCCATGGTGCCATGCGCATGATCACGGGAGTCGATGCCTGGGTTGCCAAGGAGTCGCAAATCTTCGTCGGCGACCCGCTGCTTCCGATGTGGTTCGTCGTGGCGTTCCTCTACGTGCTGCCCGCCATCGAAGTGGTGCTGGGCACGTTGACCATCCTGGGATTTTATACGCGCTGGGCACTGATGATCGGCGCCGTGCTGATGCTTATTCTGGTGTTCGGCAATCTCACGCGCCAGGATTGGGGCACCGTCGGCAACGAGCTGCATTATGTCCTGTACTACGCGCTCATGATCGCGGGCTTGAAATACAATCGCTTCGCGCTCGATACGCGCAAGGGATAGCGTCACTTCCCACGGACGGAGGCGGCCACCCTGGTAAAATCGATATTGGCCGAGGTGCTGTCGAGCATATGGCCGCCGGAGATGAAGGCCGGCGTCTGGAAGATCCGCAGACTGCGGGCGAGATTGAAATTGGCGATGATCTCGTCGGTGATTTCCGGCGCCTCCATGTCCTTGCGCACGCGGTCTACATCCAATCCCACGCTCTTGGCGGTGTCGAAGATCACGTCATTGGCCAGCCGGCCTTTGAAGTTCATCAGAGCCTGATGGTATTGCAGGTACTTGCCTTGTTTCTGGGACGCGAGAGCGACTTTCGCGGCGATCAGAGATTCCGGTGTCAGGATTGGAAACTCCTTGACGACGATTTTCACATTCCTGTCGTCTTTCAGAAGCTTCTGCAGCCGGGGTTCGACGGCCTTGCAGTAGGGACATGTGTAGTCGAAAAATTCGACAATGGTGACATCCCCCTTGGGATTGCCGAGAACGGGAGAGGCGGAATCGCTTAGGAGAGCCTTTGCCTGGGCGGCGATGCGCTGGTCCTGGGCCTTTTCCTGCGCCGCCTGTAGCCTGACTGTATAGGCATCTTCAATGCGTTGCTGTTCGGGGCTGCCGGAACGCGTCCCTTCCGCCGCCGCAACGCCGGGAAGCGGCAGCAAGGCGAGGATCGCCGCGGCAATGGACGTGCGGATAGCCAGTGCGGGCATGAGCGGTTTTCCAGAATTCACAGCGGCTCGAAACTAACAGAAACTTTCCCGTCCGGCAAAAACGCAAATCGGCGCCACTCTCACGCTTCAGGTGGAAATTTCTTCCAGCGCGCGATTGCTGGTCCTGGGTCCGAAGAGACCGATCGCAAGCATGACGATGGCCATGCTTGCGGCGATGAGCGTGAACACGCCATCGACGCCGAAACGCTCCAGCACGAATGCGATGACGAACGCGCTGAAGACCACCGACAGCCGGCTGAAGGAATAGACAAAGCCGACGGCGAGCGCGCGGATGCGCGTGGGATAAAGCTCAGCCTGATAGGCATGGTAGCTGAACGACAGGATGTTGTTCGAGAGCGTGACCAGTACGCCGAAGAAAACGAGCGACGCCGCCGTGGTCATCTGCGCGAAGATGAGGCCGAAGACGGCGATGCAAAGCGCGGCCGCCACCACCAGCCATTTGCGCTCGAACCGGTCGGCGAAAAGGACACCGAGCAGCGGTCCGACCGGCGAGGCCGTGGCGATGATGAACGTGTATTGCAGGCTGGTGGTGACGGCGATGCCTTGCGCGATGAGGAGCGTCGGCACCCAATTGGAAAAGCCGTAGAATCCGACCGTCTGGAAAATGTTGAACACGATCAACATCAGGGTCCGGGTGAGAAAAGGCCTGCGCCAGATCTCGGCCAAGCGGCCGGGCCGGACCTCGGCTTCGGCCCCTTCCGGCGATGTCAGCGCCGCGCCGGATTCCGCGGCGACTCGCGCTTCCAACTGAGTCAGAACGCGCTCGGCTTCGTCCCGATATCCGTGCTCGGCGAGCCAGCGCGGACTTTCGGGGACGTTGCGGCGAATCCACAGCACCAACAGTGCGCCGGCCGAGCCGATCAGAACCACCCAGCGCCAGCCGTCGAGTCCCAAAGGCGCGACCGGCACCAATCGCCAGGCGAGGAATGCGACCACCGGCACGGCCATGAACTGCACCACCTGATTGCAGGCAAAGGCGCGTCCGCGCGCCGCCTTCGGTACGAGTTCGGCGATATAGGCGTCCACCGTGACCAGTTCGACGCCGATGCCGATGCCGGCAATAAAGCGCCAGAGGTTGAGACCGAAGGCGTCCTTTTGGAATGCCATCACGACGGTTGCCGCCGTATACCAGAGCATGGACATGGTGAAGATCGTGCGCCGTCCGAAGCGGTCGGCAACAAAGCCGAACAACGCCGTGCCGAGGAACAGCCCCGCGAACAACGCCGCGACAAAGCCGGCGATCCCATTGGTGCCGAACAGCCCCGGCGTCGTGGGCGTGAGGATGCCGCTTCGGATCAGACCGGGCGCGACATAGCCGGTGAAGAAGAGATCGTAGAATTCGAAAAATCCGCCCAGCGACAGCAGCACGACACGTGTCCAGATCGTGCGCGTCGCGGGCAAGCGGTCGAGGCGCGCCGCGATGAACCCGGCGGGATGGCCGGCCTCGCCAGGACGCGCCTGCGCCAACGCCATGTGTCAGTCTTCGGCGAGGATGGTATTCTTCAGAATACCGATGCCGTCGATCTCTACTTCCACGGTCTCGCCGGCCTTCATCCAGCGTGGCGGATCGCGGCGGAATCCGACGCCGCCCGGTGTGCCCGATATGATCACATCGCCCGGGGCCAGCGTCGTGAAGCGCGAGATATATTCGATGATGCGCGGAACCGGGAAAATCATCTGATCGAAATCGGCGTGCTGCATGCGTTCGCCCGAAACGCGTGTCTGGATTTTCTTGCCCGGCAGCTCGCCCATTTCATCGCGCGTCACCAGCCACGGCCCGAACGGACCGGAGGCCGGAAAATTCTTTCCCGGCGTCCATTGCGAGGTGTGGTTCTGAAAGTCGCGGATCGAGACGTCGTTGTAGCAGGAATAACCCGCGACATGATCGTAGGCCGCACTTTCGGGAATGTAGCGGCCGCCTTTTCCGATGACCACGGCAAGCTCGCATTCGTAATCCACCTTGTCCGACAGCTTGGGTTTGACGATGGGTTGAAGATGGCCGATCTGCGTGTCGATGAAACGGGTGAAGATGCTGGGATTTTCCGATTTGGGACGGCCGGTTTCCATCCGGTGTTCTTCATAGTTCAGTCCGACGCACAGGATCTTTCCGGGGTTGGGGATCACCGGATCGAATTGGATCTCGTCGAGCCTGTAATCGGACGGGGCGCCATTGGCCGCGCGCGACGCTTCGCCAAGGGCGCCGCCTGCGAGCACCGCCTTGATGTCGGCATAGCGAACGCCCAACCGGGGCGTCAGATCGACAATGCCGGTGCCCACCGCGACCCCATAATGGGCCGCGGCCCCCACGCGAAACGAAACCAGCTTCATTGATGCTCTCCTGATTGTGACACAGTTCTTGCCCGGTGCTGCTCATAGCCGAATTTGCCCGGAGCTTCACGCGCAAAAAAGCGGCCGGGATGGGGGCCATGCTCGGGGCCAGTTGATTCACCCAAAAACTCTGTCAATCTGCGGACGGGACGCCGGGACAGAGATTTTCCGGCCCGGGAGGAGATGATGGCGGTCGAACGCAATCTCGACGTCGGCGAGCTGATCGAGGGCCAGCGGCTTGCCCGTCCGCAAGTCAATATCGCGCTTCTGCTGTGCACCCTCATGGTGCTCGAAGGCTATGACATGCAGGCGCTGTCCTTCACGACGCCGGCCATTCTGTCGCAATGGCATGTGCGCCCCGCGGATTTCGGTTTCGTCGCCACCGCGCATCTCGTGGGCTATTTCGTCGGCGCCATGGTCCTGAGCTTTTTCGGCGACCGGATCGGACGCAAGAACATCATCGTCACCGGCGCGATGATCTTTGGAATTTTCACCTTTGCGGCTGGCTTCGCAGCCACGCCTCAGGAACTTTATCTGATGCGCTTTGGCGCAGGCTTCGGCCTAGGGGGCGCAATTCCTTCCGGCATCGCGCTTGCCGCCGAATACATGCCCCAGCGTTTCCGCGCGACCATGATCGGGCTGATGTATGTCGGCTATAATTTCGGCGCCGGCGCGGGGGGATTCGTCGCGTCCTGGACGATCAAGGATTACGGCTGGTCGTCGGTGTTCTTCATCGGGGGCGTCGCTGCCGTTCCGATGGTCGCCGGATTATACTTCGCGCTGCCTGAATCGGTCCGGTTCCTGATCGTGAACGGCGCCGCGCCGGCGCGCATCGCCGCCATCGTGCGCCGGTTGCGTCCGCACACGGATTTGTCCGGTGTCGCGCGTTTCGTCATCAATGAGGAAAGCGGCCGCAATTCGCCGCTCAGCCTTCTCACCGAAGGCCGCGCGCTTGTGACCGTGCTGTTGTGGATATCCTTCATTACCGCGCTGGCGGGACATTATTTCATCACGCTCTGGATGCCGAAGGTTCTTCTGGACGACGGCTATGCGCTCGCCGATGCCAACAGGGCGATGGGGATGTTCCAGTTCGGCGGCGCGATCGGAAGCTTCCTCATCGCCTTCCTGCTGAACAGGATGGATATCAGGATCGTCGCGTTCACCTTTCTGTTGACGGCCCCGATTGTCGCGGCTCTCAGCCTGCACACCGGCTATGGCGTGCTGATCCCGCATATGATGATCGCAGGGGTCGGTGTGCTCGGCGGCCAGATCGGGTTGAACGCGCTGTCCGGCACCATCTATCCAACCTATATGCGTGCCATGGGTGCGGGATGGGGCCTCGGCATCGGGCGCATCGGTTCGCTTGCGGGGCCCATCCTGGGCGGCTATCTGATCGGCATGGGAATCCCGAGACCGACGCTGCTGTTGCTGGATTCGATCCCGTTCCTGCTCTGCGCGGTCGCGCTCTATGCCATGTATGCCGCCAAGCGCGCCCGTGATGGGCGCGAAGGCGAACTTCCTTTCGCCAAAGCCGGAGGCTTCGCCCACTGAGACTTTGGCGGCCCGCGGGGGACGCGGGACGCGCTCCACGGAAAATCCCGGAATTTGAACCCATCATCGGAGTCAGCAATGAACAAGCTACCGCTCACAGCGGCAATGCCGGAATACGAACATGTGCGCGACCTTGCGCTTGGGCGCGTGCAGCCCGAGGGCATCGACCTGACGCTGCTCACTTTCCCGGTCGAAGAAATATTCTACCGCTTCATCGTCTACAAGGAATGGGACGTTTCCGAGATCTCGATGGCGAAATATGTTTCGCTCATCGCTTCCGGCGACCAGAATTTCTGGGCGCTTCCGGTATTTCCTTCACGCGTGTTCCGGCATTCATCGCTCTATGTGCGGCGCGATGGTCCCATCAAACAGATCGGCGATCTGAAAGGCCGGCGGGTCGGCATTCCGGAATGGGCCCAGACCGCGGCCGTGTATTCGCGCGGGTTTCTGGCCCATCAATATGGGCTCGATCTCGCCTCCATCAACTGGGTTCAGGCCGGCGTCAATCAGCCCGGACGGGTGGAGAAAGTCGAACTGCAACTGCCCAAGGGTGTCGCCATCGAGCGCCCCGCCGGCAAATCGCTGAACGGGATGCTGCTGGCCGGTGAAGTGGATGCGATTCTGGTCGCGCGCCCGCCCGATGCGTTCCTCGCGGGCGATCCCGATATCGTGCGCTTCTTCGGGGATTTCCTGGAGGTCGAGCAGCGCTATTACAAGGAGACGGGCATTTTTCCAATCATGCATACGGTGGCGGTGCGCCGTGACGTGCTCGACAAGAATCCCTGGGTCGCGCGCAATCTTTTTTACGCCTTCGACGAGGCACGCAAACGCGCCATCGCGCGCGCGCTCGACAACACGGTTTCGCTCTATCCGATCCCCTGGGGTTTCGAATATGCGCGCCGTGGCCTCGACATGATGGGAGACGATTATTTCCCCTATGGCATGGAGAAAAACCGCAAGACCCTGGAGGCTTTCCTCGGCTACGCCCATGAGCAGGGCGTCTGCAAGCGCCTGCTCAGGATCGAGGAATTGTTTCCCAAGCAGTTCCTCAGCGTGCACAAAGTCTAGCCGCGCGGGGTCCTAAAGACCTATATAGGGCGTGAGATCCGGTGACGGTGTACGCGATGGATAGCCACGCGCAATTGCGCAAGAACGCCGATGAGTTCGCACGCTATTATGGCCGGCTTGCGAAGGTGAACATGGCGCCCCTCTGGGAGGTGATGCGCAATCTCGTCACGCCCGAGCCCGTGTCGCCGGTGCAACCGGCGCAGTGGCGCTATGCCGACGTGCGGCCGCTGCTGTTCGAATCGGCCGCCATGATCACTGCCGAGCAGGCCGAGCGGCGCGTGCTGGTGCTGGAAAACCCCGGGCTTCCCAAACAATCCGCGATCACGCATTCGCTCTATGCCGGCATCCAGCTTGTCATGCCTGGGGAAATCGCGCCGCAGCACCGCCATACCCAGGCGGCTCTTCGCTTCATCCTGGAAGGAAGGGGCGCCACCACCACGGTCAATGGCGAGCGTTTCGAGATGTTTCCGGGCGACATGATCCTGACGCCGTCCTGGCAGTGGCACGATCATCAGAACGAGACCGAGGTGCCGATCGTCTGGCTGGACGGACTCGATATTCCGCTCGTCGGCCTGCTCGATTCCAGTTTTGCGCAAACCTCCAACCGCAAGGAGCAGGAGGTCACGCGCGAAAAAGAAACCAGCCAGACCATGTACGGCGCCAATCTGCTTCCCATCGACGACGCGCCGGTCTCGCGCAATTCGCCGCTGATGCGCTACCCTTACGACACCGCGCGCGCCACCCTGGAACGGATGAAGATCTCGTCGCCGCTCGATCCCTGCCACGGCATCCGCATGCGCTACGCCCATCCGCGCACCGGCGATTGGGCGATGCCGACCATCGGTCCGGCGATTCAGCTTGTGCCGAAAGGGCTCGCTACCACACCCTACCGCGCCACCGACGGAACGATCTTCTCGGTCGCCGAAGGGCAGGGCACGGCGAAAATCGGCAATGCCGAGTTTGCGCTTTCGCCGCGCGATGTGTTTGTCTGTCCGCCCTGGGCATGGCGCAGCTTCAAGGCGGACGACGATCTGGTGCTTTTTAATTTCTCCGATCGTCCGGTACAGGAAAAGCTCGGTCTCTGGCGCGAAGAACGCACTCCATCCGTCGCGTAAATGGACAGCCTGAAGACCCGTGCCGATCCCATCCTGATTGCCGGCGGCGGCATCGGCGGACTCGCCGCTGCCCTCGCGCTGGCTCGGCGCGGATTCCCGTCCCGCGTGCTGGAGCAGGCCCCCGAGTTCAAGGAGGTTGGGGCCGGCATTCAGCTCGGTCCCAATTCCTGGCGTTGCTTACGCGCGCTTGGCGTCGAAGCGGCGGTGAAGCGGCTGGCGGTTTTCCCTGAGGCGCTCGTGATGATGGATGGGGTGACGGCGGAGCCGGTGGTTTCCATCCCGCTTGGCGGTTTTGAGACGCGCTTCAAGGCGCCCTATGCGCTGATTCATCGCGCGGATTTGCACCTGTGCTTGCTCGAAGCCTGCAAGGCGTCTTCTCATATCGCGCTCGAAACCTCATGCCTCGTGACCGATTTCACCGATGGTGGCGCGAATGTTCGCGTCGCGACCGGCGACAGAAATTTCCGCGACACGCCGGCGCTCATCGCCGCGGACGGTCTGTGGTCGGCGGCGCGCAGCAAACTGATCGGCGACGGCAGCCCGCGCGTGTCCGGGCATATCAGCTATCGCTCGGTGCTCAAGCCGGCCGATGTGCCGGAGAATCTGCGCCGCAACGACATGGTTCTCTGGGCCGGTCCGAAATGCCACATGGTGCATTATCCGCTGCGGGGGGGCGAGTTGTTCAACCTGGTCGCGACCTTCCACAGCGATCGCTACGAGGAAGGCTGGAATTCCTTCGGCGATCCCGCCGAACTGCACGCGCGATTTAGCGGCACCTGCGACATCGTGCAAACCATGCTCGGCCGCATCGAGGAATGGCGCATGTGGGTCTTGTGCGACCGCGAGCCGATTGCCGATTGGAGCAAGGGGCGGGTGACATTGCTCGGCGATGCCGCCCATCCGATGCTGCAATATCTGGCGCAAGGGGCA
>DASYEG010000202.1:0-4963 GCA_036499145.1 Micropepsaceae bacterium
AATCATGCTGCCCGATGAAGGCCCGCGCGCCTTCGCACATGGCCGCGAGGTCGAGGGGCCTGCCCACGTGCCAGACGCGCCCCCTGTCCAGCGCCGGCGGCGCGCGCCGGGTGAGGATGCGATATTCGTAGTGACGGCCAATCGCTGAAAACCGCGCATGAAAATCGGTTGCCGGGAGTGCCGCGTCCACAATCGCGATGGGTGCCGGGCGCAAATGCGCATTCAGCGCATCGCGAATGGTGGCGGGCGCAAATTCCTTCACCAGATCGAAATGGGCGACCTGGCCGCGCGCATGCACGCCGGCATCGGTGCGGCCTGCTCCCGTTACCGTAACGCGCTCGCTCGCGAGCCGAAAAATCGCCTCTTCCAACGCGCCCTGGACCGAAGGGCCATTCTCCTGCCGCTGCCATCCCGCGAACGGACCGCCATCATATTCGAGCGTGACGCGATAGCGCGGCATCAGACGACCCGCTCGCCGGGTTTGAGCGCGAAGCCGCGCAGGAAGGAGAGCCAATCGGCGGGCGCACGGCCCGCGCGCTGTACCAGAAGCGGCCTGAGCGCACTCTCGCCGCAGACAATGGCGAAATCGAACGTCACATCGCCCGGCGCGCCCTTTCCCGGTCCTGTCCCCGCCAGAAGAATCTTGATGCGCTCGCCCTTGGCTTCGAACCAGGCGCCCGGCGCGGGCGACAGCCCACGGATCATGCAGTCCAGTTCGTGCGCGGATTTCGACCAATCGATGCGGGTTTCGGATTTTTCGATCTTCTTCGCATAGGTCGCGCCGTCTTCGGCTTGCGGCACCGGTGTCACGCTGCCGCGTTCCACCGCGCCCAGCGCACGCACCATGAGATCGGCGCCCAACCGCGCGAGTTCGTCATGCAGCTCGCCATAGGTCTTGCGGCCGATGGCGACCCGCTCGGCCATCAGCACCGGGCCGGTGTCGAGGCCTTCCTCCATCCGCATCGCCATCACGCCGGTTTCGGAATCGCACGCCATGATCGCGCGCTGGATGGGGGCGGCTCCGCGCCAGCGCGGCAGCAGCGAGCCGTGCAGATTGAAACAGCCAAGGCGCGGTGCATCCAGAACGGGGCGCGGCAGCAGCAGCCCATAGGCCACCACGACCGCGGCATCCAGTTCCAGGCCAGTGAACGCGACCTGCTCTTCGCCACCCTTCAGCGACACCGGCGTGCGGACGGCAATCCCGGACGTTTCGGCGAATATATGAACCGGCGATTTTCCTGCGGTCATGCCACGGCCCTTGGGGCGCGGCGGCTGGCTGTAGACGCAGGCGATCGCGTGGCCGGCCCCAATCAGGGCCGCCAGCGTCGGCACGGCGAAATCCGGTGTCCCCATGAAGGCGAGGCGCAAGCTCATGGCGGCAAGCCTAGCACGGAGGACAACTCAATCGCCCAGGCGCTTGAGCTTGGCCGATTTGCGCAGCGCGATGGAGCGTTTGAGCTTGGAGAGATGGTCGATGAACAGCAGGCCGTTGATGTGGTCGATCTCGTGCTGCAGACAGGTGGCGAACAACCCGTCCGCTTTCACGCGCTGGAGCTTGCCATGCTCGTCGGTGTATTCGACGGTCAGTTCGGCGGGGCGTTTGACGTCATCCCAGACCTCCGGCACCGACAGGCAGCCCTCATGATAGGTGGATAGCGCGCCCGACGCCTCCACGATGCGCGGATTGACCAGATAGATCGGCTTGCTGTTGGCGCCGCCGGGGTCAAGGTCGATCACCGCCACGCGCTTGGCCACCCCCACTTGGATGGCGGCGAGTCCGATGCCGTTTTCGGCATACATGGTCTCCACCATGTCCGTCATGAATCGCCTGAGCTTGGAATCGACCTCCGGCACGGGTTCGGAGACCAGCTTCAACCGGGGGTCGGGTGCCTTGACGAGTTCGAGCAGAGCCATGGGCGCCGGAGATATGTGAAGGCTCGGGGCGGGTCAAGCGCGCGCGAATCACCTAAGATGCCCCCGGAACATAAGGTGAATGCCATGGGGATTTGGATTTCGAGTCTGGCGGTTATCGCCGTGCTGACGGGACTGGGGCTCACCGCCTATGCGCTCCTGCGGGTGGGGACGGCGCTGCGCCAATCCGAGCGGCAGCGCGACGCCAAGGACAGCGGCGAAAGCCTCTTTTTGGAAGCCAAGCTGCGCGAACTCAGTGCCGCGCAAAGCGAAATCGCCGGACGTTTCTCGCAGGCCATCGAAAGCCAAGCGAAAAGCCAGAGCGAGTTGCAGCGCGCGGTGGCCGAGCGGCTGGAAGCCCTCGACAAGAGACTTGGCGACAATCTGAAGGACACCGCCTCGAAGACGGCCGAAACCTTAGGCGGCCTGCAGACGCGCCTGACCGTGATCGACGAGGCGCAAAAGAATCTCGCCGATCTCTCCGGACAGGTGGTCAGCCTGCAGCAGATCCTTGCCAACAAGCAGGCCCGTGGCGCCTGGGGCCAGGGCCAGATGGAGAACATCATCCGCGATGCGCTCCCCATCAGCGTCTACGAATTCCAGGCCACCCTTTCCAACAAGAACCGGCCCGATTGCCTGATCCGCATGCCGGGCTCGGCGAGCGCCATCGTCATCGATTCGAAATTCCCGCTCGAATCCTTTGCGGTCCTGAAGAACGCCGGCAGCGACGCGGAACGGCGCCTTGCCGAAGCGCGCGTGCGCGCGGACGTCGGCAAGCATGTGCGCGACATCGCGGAGAAATACCTCATCCCCGGCGAGACGCAGACGCCCGCCATCATGTTCGTGCCGTCCGAATCGCTTTACGCCGAATTGCACGATTCATTTTCCGATGTGATCCAGAAGGCGCAGCGCGCACAGGTGGTCGTGGTCTCGCCCAATATCCTGCTTCTGGCCATCAACACGGTTCAGACCGTGATGAAGGACGCGCGCATGCGCGATCAGGCGAACCTGATTCAGAAGGAAGTAGGATTGCTGCTGAACGATGTGCGGCTGTTGCACGACCGCGTGAACAAATTGCAGAGCCATCTCGGCCAGGCGGACGGCGACATCAAGAACATCCTGATCTCGACCGCCAAAGTCACCGGCCGCGCCGAGCGCATCGAACGCGTGGAATTGGCGGGCCCGGACCATTGCGCGATCGCCACAGCCGCGGAATAGCCGGCGAGAGCACACCGCCGGGAAGCGCGAGGCCATCCCAGCGCGGCGATTTCGTCGGCGCCCATCGCGTCCTGACGGCCGCCGCCGGCATGGCGGGAGAGACCGAGATCGCCCGGGCGGCACTGCGGGAACTCCGCCGCGCCGGGCTGGATTAACCCCGTTCGCGGAAAAAGAGCCGTCCGTGCCTGCGACCGCAAACGGCCTTGCAACGCTACGCGAAATCCTCATTCTCGCGCGTTGCGAATTTCTCGACCGTCGTCCGCGTGGAGGGGCCTTAATGAACAAGTTTATGGTTGCCGGGCTGGGCGTTCTCTGTTTCTCCCCGGTGGCGCTTCCGTATCTCTTCGCCACCAGCGACGCATTTCCGAGCTGGGCCTATCCCGTCGATCCACCGGCAACGACCGTGGCGCACGCGCCGAAAGATGACGGCACCCTGCTCCATGTTCCCGACAGCGACGTCGCGCTGACGCGCACCCAGATCGATGGCGGCGACATGGTGGCCGACTGGCATCCCGAGGATCACCCGGCGATGCCCGACATCGTCAAGAAGGGGCGGCAGAATGTGCGCGCCTGTGCCTATTGCCATCAGCCGAGCGGTGCGGGACGGCCCGAGAGCGCATCGCTCGCCGGGCTCACGGAACCTTACATCAAGGAACAGATCGACACCTTCAAGAAGGGCCTGCGCAAGGGCTCCGAGCCCACGCGTGTGCCCGAAAACATGATGAACCAGATCGCGGCGAACCTGACCGAGGACGAGATCGCGGAGGCGGCGAAATATTTTTCCGGCCTGACGCTCGGCTCCTTCGTGAAAATCGTCGAGACCGATACGGCGCCCAAGACGTTCGTCACCGACGGGATGCTGGCGAAATCGCCCGAGGGCGGCACCGAACCTATCGGAGCGCGCATCATCGAAGTGCCGGAAGATCTGGCGCGGGCGAAGAATCGCGATCCGCGCGCGCCGTTTGTCGCTTACGTGCCGAAGGGAAGCCTGCAGGCGGGCAAGCCTTTTGTCACCGGCGGCGCCCTGCCCTGCATAAGCTGTCACGGCAGCGATCTGCACGGACGCGGTGATATTCCCCATATCGCGGGGCGTTCGCCATCCTATATTCTGCGCCAGCTCTACGACATTCAGAAAGGCAACCGGACCGGAGCCGTTGCCCCGATGCAGCAGGTCGTATCCGGTCTCAAGCTCAACGACATGATTGCGATCGCGGCCTATGTGGCAAGCCGCGATCCCTGAGCTGGAGTGCCCCGCGCCCAACAGTCATCGCGTGGCATGGCGGAACGCAGCCAAAACAGATAGATTATGTCCCGTAAGATCAGACGTTCTGCGGGAGGAACCTATGAGAACTGGCGTTTCGATAGGATTCATTTCGATCGTCGCGGTCATTGGGCTTGGTGCCGCGCCGTCATTCGCGGGGCTGCCGTTCCCCGGCAAGCACAGCGATGTGGAGAAAATCCAATATGATCGTTATCCCGATCAGCGACGCGACGATCGCAACGATCGGGATTACCGTGGCCCGAAATGGCGTCCGGGACAGGTGCTTCCCGGCCAGTTCCTCAATCGCGTGGTCGGCGATTGGGAAGAAAGAGGATTAAGCCGGCCCCCTAGCGGCCATCAGTGGGTCCGGGTTGGCCAGCAGTTCATACTCGTCAGAGGAAGCGATCGGATGATCGCCCGGATCCTCAATTTCGACTAGGGTCTGGACTCACAACTTGATCCAGACGAGCGCGCCGACGATGGCAGCGGCGGCAAGGTAATTTCTGGCGAGTTTGTCATACCGGGTTGCAATGCGCCTCCAATCCTTGATGCGGCAGAAGTAGTTCTCGATCT
>DASYEG010000203.1:0-3908 GCA_036499145.1 Micropepsaceae bacterium
ATTGTCTGCGGGGCAATCGCGCTGCTCCTGCCCAAGGGTATCCCCACCCTGCAGCAGGCGATGCTGGTGACGATTCTGATGGCGACGATCAACCAGCCCCATTTCGCGCATTCCTATCAGATGTTCTACCGCAATTTCCGCGAGAAGGCGTTCGGTGCGTCTTACCCGCACGCATTGCGAATCCGGTACATCCTAGCCGGTCTCGCCGTCCCCGCCGCGCTTCTGGCATTTCTCGCCGGGACGATCACCAGTGGCGATGTACGCATGCTGGCCACTGGCGCCAATCTGATGTTTTTCCTGGTCGGCTGGCATTATGTGAAACAAGGCTACGGCATCCTCATCGTGGATTCCGTGCAAAAGCGGCTGATGTTTCCGGACCGCGCAAAGACGATTTTGCGGCTGAACGGTTATGCCTGCTGGCTGGTTGCGTGGGTCGGCGCAAATCACGCGCTCTCACAAGCCAATGATTATATCGGTCTGACCTATTTCTCGCTTCCTATCCCCAATGCGGTTTATGATCTCTCCATCGCGGCGGCGGTGGTGACCACGCTTGCGGCCCTTTACGCGCTCGGCGGACACTGGCGCGCGAACAAAGGCGCGCTTCCCTGGAATGGCATCGTCGCCTATCTGACCACGCTGTATTTCTGGGTTATCTTCGTGCGCGTCAATCCGCTTGTGCTGGCGGTCATTCCGACCTTCCATTCGCTGCAATATCTGGCGGTGGTCTGGCGCTATCAGCTCAATGCCGGCGCGAAGCCAGCGCCTGCGCGTTCCCTCTGGAACGCATTCTGGCCTAGCGGCGTGCTCCCCAATCTCGCCATGTTCATCGGCGTGGGCGTGCTTCTGGGCTTCATCGGTTTCATCGGCGCGCCGCGCGTCCTGGACGCGGTCCTGCCCTATGACAAGCATCTGTTTGGCCCCAGCCTGTTTCTTTTCAGCTTTTATATCTTCATCAACGTCCATCATTATTTTCTCGACAATGTGATGTGGCGCCGGGGAAATCCCGACGTGCAGCAATATATTTTCTCCCGCCCGAACCCCGCCCGGTAAACCGGCAAGTTTTTTCAGACTGGCTTGCCTTCCCCCCCGGATTGGCGCGAGCATAGGCGCCGTCGGTCTCAAGGGAGGCGAATATGCCGAGAAAAAATGGAGGAAGCGGGCCACGCTGCGTGGCCCTGGTCGGACCGTACGGTGCAGGAAAAACCACGCTTCTCGAAAGCATTCTCTGGGTAACCGGCGCTATTCAGCGAAAAGGTTCCGTGCCCCAGCGCAACACGGTGGGCGATGGTTCCCCTGAAGCCCGTTCGCGTCAGATGAGCGTCGAGATCAATGCCGCGAACACGCGCTACATGGAGGAGACCTTCACCGTTCTCGACTGTCCGGGCTCGATCGAATTCCTGCAGGAGACACTCAACGTGCTTCCCGGCGTCGATGCGGCCATCGTGGTGTGTGAACCCGAAGCCGGAAAGGCCGCGATGCTTCAGCCCTATCTAAAACGGCTTGCCGATCTGAACATCCCGCACGCGCTGTTCGTCAACAAGATCGACAAGGCGTCAGGCGCCATTCGCGATCTCCTTGCGACCCTCCAGGAGGTGGCTCCCAAGCCTCTCGTGCTGCGTCAGATTCCGATCTGGGAAAACGACATCGCGACCGGCTTTGTCGATCTTGCGTTGGAGCGCGCCTATGTTTATCGCGAGCACGCTGCTTCCGAACTGATCGACATGAATAATTCGGTGAAGGCACGCGAGGCCGAAGCGCGCTTTCAGATGCTCGAGAAACTCGCCGATTACGACGAGCATCTTATGGAAGAGCTGCTCTCCGACATCCAGCCGGCGCGCGATGCGATCTTCGAGGATCTGCAGCGCGACTTGCAGCAGGGTCTGATTGTGCCGGTTCTGCTCGGCTCGGCGGAGCGCGACAATGGCGTCAGGCGGCTTCTGAAGATGCTGCGCCATGACGTCCCTGACGTTTCGGAAGTTTGTGCGCGCGCCGGCGTTTCCGGCAACGATACAATTGTGCACGTGCTGAAGACCTATCACACCTCCCATGGCGGCAAGCTCAGTCTTGCGCGCGTGCTGACGGGCCATTTGAAGGACGGCGCGGTTCTGTATCGCCGGGGCGGCGCCGATACGCGTGTGGGGGGTCTCTTCGCTCTGCGCGGCGAAACGCAACTGAAGCTCAACGAAGCGAATGCCGGCGACACCATTGCGCTTGGCCGTCTCGAAGAGGTGATGACGGGCGAGGCGCTGTCGAGCGCGAAATCCGGCGTCAAAGTGAAGAGCAAGGCCGAGACGTTGACGCCCGTTTACGATCTCGCCATCACGGCGCACGATCGAAAGGACGAGGTGAAGCTCACCGGAGCTATTCACAAATTGCAGGAGGAGGATCCTTCGCTGCATTTCCGCCAGAACGCGGAGTTGCAGGAAATGTCGCTGGAAGGACAGGGCGAGATTCATCTGAAAGTCGCGGCCGAAAAACTGTTCACCAAATATGGTCTGAAGATCGACACGCACCGCACGAAGATTCCTTACAAGGAGACGATCAAGAAGCCGGGCAGACAGCACGGACGGCACAAGCGCCAGTCCGGCGGCCATGGGCAGTTCGGCGATGTGTATCTCGAGATCAAACCGATGCCGCGCGGTACGGGTTTTATCTTCGAGGATCTGATCAAGGGCGGCGTGGTGCCGCGGAATTTCATTCCCTCGGTCGAGAAAGGCATCGTGGAATTTCTCAAGGAAGGGCCGCTGGGATTTCCGGTGGTCGACCTTGCGGTGGCCCTCGTTGACGGCTCTTACCACACGGTGGATTCCTCGGATGCGGCCTTCCAGACGGCGGCGCGCATTGGCATGACCGAAGGCATGCCCAATTGTGCGCCCGTGCTGCTCGAACCGATCATGCGCGTGAAGATCCACGTGCCATCGGGGTCGACCGCGGATGTCAACAGCGTGATCTCGACGCGGCGGGGCCGCATTCTCGGTTTCGACGCACGCGAAGGCTGGCGCGGCTGGGATACGGTCGAGGCGGAGATTCCGCAGGCGGAACTTCATGACCTGATCGTGGAGTTGCGTTCGCTCACGCAAGGTGTGGGGACCTATGAAATGAGCTTCGACCATCTGGCGGAATTAAGCGGCAAATTGGCGGAGAACGTGGTGACTGCACGGAAGGCCGCCGCATAAAGCGACAGGCTCCGCCCTTGAATATAGTTTAGAATTATTCTAATATCTTCGGAGGACCGAGTGGTTCCGGCCGACTGGATGGAGAGCCCTTATGGATATGGATATCGGAATCTCGACGACCCATCGCGAGGCCATCGCGGAGGGTCTATCGCGCGTACTCGCGGACACCTACGTGCTCTATCTCAAAACCCACGCATATCATTGGAATGTGACGGGCCCGCTGTTCTCGTCTCTGCATCTGTTGTTCGAGACCCAATACAATGAGCTGCACGATGCGGGCGACACCATTGCGGAGCGTATTCGCGCGCTTGGGCACTTTGCACCCGGCAGCTATGCCAATTTCGCGCGCCTGACCAGCATTGCCGAAGACAATGACAGCGTGCCGGGAGCCCTCAGCATGGTGCGCAATCTCGCCTCGGGCCACGAAGCACTGGGACGAACCTTGCGCGCGGCTTTCAAGACGGCCGAAGCCGGCGGCGATCAAGCGACCATGGATCTTTTGATCGGCCGCATGGAGGCCAGTGACAAGACTGGCTGGATGTTGCGCAGTCATCTGGAGAATCCGTCCTCCGAGACGATGCCGAAGCTGTAAGCCTAGGGTCTGGACTCACAACTTGATCCAGACGAGCGCGCCGACGATGGCAGCGGCGGCAAGGTAATTTCTGGCGAGTTTGTCATACCGGGTTGCAATGCGCCTCCAATCCTTGATGCGGCAGAAGTAGTTCTCGATCT
>DASYEG010000204.1:0-1653 GCA_036499145.1 Micropepsaceae bacterium
CACTGACAGGCGACATACATATTGTTCGTCTTCAGCGGATCGGTGGGGAATTTCCGGTCCTTGCGCTTGAAGCGCAGTTCCAGATCGTTGAACGCATAGGGCAGCCATTCGGCGCTCACTTCGATGAAACCCCAGCGCAGCTTGGGGAATTTCCCGGGCAGGTCGTCCATGACGATATTGTGGAAGGCCCCCACCACCGGCAGCTTGGAGCGGGCAAAGCCGCCCTCGGTCGCATAGATGTCGCGCACCGCGAAGCTGTTGTTACCGGAGTGGAAACAAACCGGCAGATCGAATTCCTGCGCCATCTCGTAGAGCTTGTAGAAATAGGGATTGGCCAGGCGCATCTCGGCTTCCAGCCCGCGCACGAAAATCCCGCAGGCGCCGTTTTCCTTGCCGAAGGCGATCTCCTTGCGGGTCTCATCCATGGACCGCAAGGGCGGCATGACCACCCAGCGCAGACGCCCCTTTCCCTGCTTCCAGATGTCGGCGAGCCAGCGATTGTAACTGCGGCAGAGCACAACTTCGACGGTGGGGTCCTGCGTCCAGGCGCGCAGGAAAACCGTGGGATAGAGCACCTGCACTTCGATATCGAGCGCGTCCATGTGGTCGAGGCGCGCCTGCACGTCGCGCATCTCGCGCGAAACGTCCGAGGTGTTGGAGCCGACATTGTGCTCCTTGGGTTGCAGCCGCCCGTCGATGATCCAGAATTCCTTCTGGATCCCGCCCTCATTGCTGCGGGCATGCTCGCCCTCGACCTGGCGGACGATGCGCGGCTTCAAATGGAGGTATTCCGGATCGATATAATCGAACGTCGTCATCGTTTCGATGACGTGTGCATCGGCGTCAATGGTTCCCATGTCTTCCTCGAACGGCGTTTTATCGTTTGAGGAACAATAGCGGCGTTATCGGGCCGCGCACAATGCGGCGCTATTCAGGGCTTGAGGAGGGCTTGCAGGAAAGCCCGGAGCTTGGGACTCACACCCACCGCGAAACCGGCCACCAGGGCGGCGAGAAGCCCGCCGCTGCCATGGGCATCGGCAAGACCACGGACCTTGCGGCCGATCTCGGTGCCCAGACCGGCGGCATCTTCGGCAGCTTCCGCGGAAGGGCCCGGTTCACGTCTTGCCCGGCGCGGACGAAACGCGGTGCGGGCGATGGCGATCAGCAGCAGCGCCACCACAAGGACGAGGATTCCAGTCAGCAACGCCGCGGCCGGCGGAACCACGAACGGCAGCAGCAGCAGATACAGCGCGAACGCGAAATAGCAGATCGCGGTGATGGACGCGATCAGGGCGATCAAAACCATCGCCAGCGAAATCGCGAGGCGGGCGAAGAAACGGCTTATCACAGCGCTACCGGCGGCCGCCGAGCATAAGCCCGAACAATAGGCCCGCGACGAACACCGCTCCGACCGTGGCAAGCGGACGTTCTTCCATTTCTTCGATGACGCTCTGCGCCGTGCTCTTGGCCTCGTTCCAGCCCTGTTCGGCGCTGGCGCGAATTTTGTCGGCCGCCTCTGCCCCGCGATGGCGGGCGGAATCTTTCAAGAGCTCGGTGATCTTGGAAAAATCGGCGCGCAAATTCCGCAATTCGGCGCGAAGCGCCTGAACGTCGCCGTCTGTGTCTGAGCCCGCAACATAGTCGTTCATGATA
>DASYEG010000205.1:0-2154 GCA_036499145.1 Micropepsaceae bacterium
TGCATCGAGCCGCCCTTGCCGTGGGAATAGCCGGTGGAGCGGCCCGTCAGTTCCGCCATCACGCCCGCCGGTTCCATGCCGCAGGCCAGCATATGGCCGTGATCGCGATAGGTGGTGATCACCTGGTCTTCAGGCTTCAGCGTTGCCTGCATGCCAACCACCACCGCCTCCTGGCCGATGTAGAGGTGGCAGAACCCGCCGATCAGCCCCATCCCGTAAAGCTGCCCGGCCTTCTCCTCGAAACGCCGAATCAACAGCATGTCGCGATAGAATTTCTTCAGACGCTCGAGCACGTTCTGGGACAGCTCGCGCCCGTCCACCGGCCGAAGTCCGGCCTCGTTCTCACTGGCCGCCGTCGCTTCCGCGCGTGCCATATCTCACCCTGTGGCTCTCATCGTTACGACCGCGCCCCCGGGTGCGGCCAACCGCTTATGGCAAGGGTGAATTGCCCTTGGCAAGGCGGAACTTAACTCCTGGAATTCCTAGCGCTTTTCGCGCGGCACCGCTACCTCGCCGGTCCGGGTCTCAAGCAGCTCGCCGCGGGCGACCTCCTCAAGCAGATCGGGATCAATGGCCTTGCCGTCAAGGAGCGAGATGCGATGCTCCAGCGCCTCACGCTTGCCCTTGAGCGAGGCCAGGTCGCTCTGGGCAATTCGGAGCTGGTCCTGCGTCTGACGCCAGGCAATAAGGCCACGCTCGCCAAAAACCACGGTGTAGCCGAAATAACCGCTCATCGCGCAGCAGATCGCAGGCAACACAATGAGGCGGATATTCCGTCCGATGCGGCGATTCATTCGCATGGACGTCACGGAATCACATCCCGATTCCCCGGGCAAGAAAATTCATCGTTGGTTTAGAAATTGTTTCAGCGGGCGCTCAATATGGCGTGCCGTCCTTGGCGGTGAATTTTCGCGAGCCGTCGGCGGTCTTGATCGCCACGATATCGTCATCGGGATAGGACGCCTCGTCGCCGAGCGTGCGGTCGCCGACCTCCAGATAGACGACGTCGATCTGGCTTCGGTTCACCAGGTGATGTCCGTCGCCGGTTCCGCATTTGAACCCTGCGCACATGCCGGGTTGAAGCAGCGTCTCGCCCGAATCGGTGATGAGGAAGGGCGTGCCTTCCAGGATATAGACGAACTCATCTTGTCTCGTATGCGCGTGGCGCAGTGCCGACATCGCGCCCGGCGGCAGGGTCGTCAGGTTCACGCCGAAGATGGTCAGTCCGAACGCATCGCCGAGCGGACGTTTCGTGCGGCCTCCCAGCCGCGCCGCGAATTTCTCCGGATAGGTGCTGCGGGTTTTACGCAGAGCCACATCCTTTGCCACCAATGCCGCCAGCTTGGACGTCATGACTCACCCTTTCATCAAAGAAAAGGCCAGGACGCGCACGCGTCCTGGCCTTCATCACATAGCACAGACGCTGCTCTAGCGATTGTTCTCCGCGCGCTGCTGATTGGTGGGATGCAGCGTGATCTTCTGCACCCGCCAGTTCAGAAGCTCCCCGACGTAGAGCGTGTTTTCGTTCGGGCAGGCGATCTCGTGGATCCAGCCGAATTTCTTGGCCGTGCGGCCGCCGCCGCCGATCATGCCGAGCACCTTGCCATCGAGGGTCAGCTTGTAGATGCGCCCCGGAAACGCATCCGAACTGTAAAGCACCTGATTCGGTCCGGGAGTGATGCAGAGCGCCCAGGGCGAACCGGGGCTCATCGTCGCGACATTGCCATAGCCGCCCGAGGCGTTGGGTGTCGGCGTGTTGCCGATAAGCGCCTTGCTGCCCGGGGGCGCCGTCACGTCGATCTTCATCACCCGCTGCAATTGGCCCGTGCCCTTGAACACTTGGATGCGTCCATTGCCGCGGTCGGCGACGTAGATGTTGCCCTGCGCGTCGGAGGCTATCGAGTGGGGTGTATTCAACTTCCCCGGCTCGCTGCCGCGGTCGCCCCATTGCATCAGCCAATTGCCGTCCTTGTCGTATTTGGCGACGCGCGAATTGATGTAGCCATCACTGATATAGATATTGCCGGCGGGGTCCCACGTCATGTCCGTGACCTGACGGAACAGCCCGTCGAGCGCGGGCAGCGGTGGATTGGGATGTTCGAGCGGATGGGCGCCTTCGTCCGCAGCCTCGGGCTTGCGGCCCAGCATCATCAC
>DASYEG010000206.1:0-4502 GCA_036499145.1 Micropepsaceae bacterium
TGCGCTTTGGGACCGGCTGCTGGAGCCCTTGCTGCTGGCCGCCCTCAATACGAGGCCCGAGATCGGAAGTGCGAAACTCGTGGCGGCGGTTTTGCGCGAGACCCTGGCGAAGGGCGGCAAGGCCTATCTGCCGCGCATCGCTTCGCCCACACTGGCGGCCGCGCTCGTCGATCCTGCCGTGGCCCTTATCGAGGGACGCGGCGGGGTGTTTCAGTTCGGCCAGCGTCTCAGGAGCATCGGTTTTGGAGCATCCGGCGCCGAAGTGCTGGAACTTTCCGGGGAGGACGTGGCCCTCACGGCGCATGACCGAATCATCGTTGCTGTGCCGCCCTGGGTGGCGAAGCCATTGCTGCCCGGCATCGAGACACCCGACGAATACCGCGCGATTCTGAGCGGACATTTCGGCATCACGCCGCCGCAAGGCGCAGCCCCCATGACGGGGCTCATCGGTGCGGATGTCGAATGGATATTCACCTTTCCCGACCGGATTTCCGTCACCATCAGCGACGCCGACCGCTTCAACGGAACCGGCCGCGCGGAATTGGCGGAAATGTGCTGGCGCGATGTCGCGCGCGTGTTCCACTTGCCGACGGAATTGCCGCCCTGGCAGATCGTCAAGGAAAAGCGTGCGACCTTCGCCGCCACGCCCGCGCAGGAACGCAAGCGGCCCGGAAGCGCGACGCCATGGCCCAATCTGTTTCTGGCCGGCGACTGGACCGCTACCGGACTTCCGGCCACCATCGAAGGTGCTGTGCGTTCGGGCAAACGGGCAGCCCAACTGGTGCTTTCGAGCATGGCTGGATAGAAAGCGGCATGGACGATTTTTCCCGTGCGCCCGTCAGTCAGCCCTACCTCGATGCGGCTATCGCCGGGGCGACGGATGCGCTGTTGCGCGAGCAGCGGAGCGATGGGCATTGGGTGTTCGAGCTCGAAGCCGATGCGACCATTCCGGCGGAATATGTCTTGCTCGCCCATTACCTCGGCGAAGCGGCCGATCTCGAACTGGAGCGCAAGATCGCTGTCTATCTGCGGCGCATCCAGGGCGCCCATGGCGGCTGGCCATTGTTTCATGGCGGGCCCTTGGATGTCAGCGCGACCGTCAAGGCCTATTTCGCCCTGAAGATGATTGGCGATGCGCCGGACACCCCGCACATGACGCGCGCGCGCGCGGCGCTCCTGGCGCGTGGCGGCGCGGAAAACGCCAATGTGTTCACGCGGTTTCTTCTGGCCCTCTATGGGGAGTGCCCGTGGAGCGCGGTGCCGACGGTGCCGGTGGAGCTGATTCTGCTGCCGCGCTGGTTTCCCGTGCATCTGTCGAAAATGTCCTATTGGGCGCGAACCGTGCTTGTGCCGCTCTTGGTGCTGGCGGCCCTCAAGCCTAGAGCGCGCAATTCGCGTGGTATCCATGTGGAAGAATTGTTCCGTGGGCAGACCATATCGGCGCAGCGCCGCGCGGCCCATCAAAACCGCTATTGGGCGGCATTCTTCGGCGCGCTGGATCATGTGCTGAAATGGGTCGAACCGTTCTGGCCGAAACGCCTGCGCCGCCGCGCCGTCGATGCGTGCGTCGCGTTCGTCGGCGAAAGGCTGAACGGCGAGGACGGGCTGGGCGCGATCTACCCGGCGATGGCCAACAGCGTGATGATGTTCGATGCGCTGAATTATCCGCCGGATCATCCGCAGCGCGCCATCGCGCGGGCCGCATGCGCCAATCTCGTGGTCGTCAGGGATACGGAAGCCTATTGCCAGCCTTGCGTCTCGCCGGTGTGGGATACCGCTCTTGTCTGTCACACGCTCTTGGAAGTGGGCGGAGCGGAGGCTGAAGCACGCGCCGAGCATGGCCTGGAATGGCTCGAACCGCGCCAGATTCTGGACGTGAAAGGCGATTGGGCGGAGGAGCGTCCAACCACGCGTCCCGGCGGCTGGGCGTTTCAATACAACAACGCGCATTATCCCGACCTCGACGATACCGCCGTGGTCGTGATGGGTTTTGACCGCGCCAAGACAGCGGGTGCCACGACGCGCGACCGGCAAGAGGCCATCGCGCGCGGGCGTGAATGGGTCGTGGGTCTGCAAAGCAAGAATGGCGGCTGGGGCGCCTTCGATGCCGACAATTGCCACCATTATCTCAACAACATCCCGTTTGCCGATCATGGCGCGCTGCTCGATCCGCCCACCGCCGATGTCAGCGCGCGCTGTGTCGGCATGCTGGCGCAATTGGGCGCGAGCGCGAGCGATCCCGAAATGGCCACGGGCATCGCCTATCTGAAAGGCGTGCAGGAAAAGGACGGAAGCTGGTTCGGACGCTGGGGTGTGAACTATATCTACGGCACCTGGTCCGCGCTTGCGGCCCTGAACGCGGCCGGACTTCAATCCGGCGATTCCGCCGTGCGGCGCGCCGCGGATTGGCTGATCGCCATCCAGAACGAAGACGGCGGCTGGGGCGAGGGTTGCGACAGCTACCGGCTGGACTACCGGATTTATCAGGAGGCACCTTCGACCGCATCGCAGACGGCCTGGGCGCTGCTCGGACTGATGGCGGCGGGCGAGGTGGATCATGCGGCGGTCGCGCGCGGTGTCGCGTTCCTGGCAAAAACGCAAACCGCCGATGGGCTGTGGCAGCAGGAACACTACACGGGCGGCGGGTTTCCGCGCGTGTTCTATTTGCGCTATCACGGCTATCCCAAATTTTTTCCGCTCTGGGCGCTGGCGCGCTATCGCAATCTCAAAACCGGCAATTCCCGCCGGGTGGCTTACGGGCTGTGACGATCATCGCCGTCAGCGGGTTGCTGCGCGAATCCCGTATCGCGAGCGGCCCCGGCATCGTGACGCTGGCGGCCGGCGGCAATGCCGCGCTGCTGCGCACGAGACTGGAGCAGACCATCGCGCAAGGCGCGCGTGGAATCATCAGCTTCGGGATCGCCGGCGGCCTTTCGCCGTCGTTGAAGCCCGGCGACTGCATCATCGGCGTTGAAGTCCGCGATGGAGAGCAGCGCTTCATTTCCGATGAAGCATGGACGGCGCGCCTTGCCGCGCGCCTGCCGGACGCCATCCTCGCGCCGTTCGCGGGTGCGGATGCGATCCTGGCGTCGAAATCGGCAAAAGCGGATGTGTTTGGCCAAACCGGAGCCCATGCCGTCGATATGGAGTCCCATGTCGTGGCCCGGCTGGCGGAAGCACACCGGCTTCCCTTCACCGTGCTGCGCACGATTGCCGATCCCGCCGGCAGCGCGCTGCCTCCGCTCGCCCGCGTCGCCATCACCGCCGAGGGGCGGATGGATCTTGTCGCGATTCTCAAATCGCTGGTGGGCGAACCGGGGCAGATTGGGCTGCTGATGCGGACGGCGCGCGACTCGAAGGCCGCGTTCGGTTCGCTACTCCGCTGCCGTCGCGCTCTCGGGCTTGGTCTTTTGGGCCCTGATGGTCGCGAGCTTGCGCTCGACATGGGTTGAGAAGACGAATTCGGCCGGACGCTGTTTGTCGAGCGGAATGTCCGCGGCCATCGGCCCGTCCGTGCGCACGCCGCGCAAAGTGACGGCGAGCGCGGTCAAGGGACGTTTGATGCTGTCCACGACGGCGGACGCCTCGAAGCCGCAATGGACCATGCAGTTCGCGCATTTCTCGTAATTGCCGACGCCGTAACGATCCCAGTCCGTTCCTTCCATCAACTCCTTGAAGGTTTCGACATAGCCTTCGCCCAACAAATAGCAGG
The DNA here is from genome assembly GCA_036499145.1 of Micropepsaceae bacterium. GTDB lineage: Bacteria > Pseudomonadota > Alphaproteobacteria > Micropepsales > Micropepsaceae > CAIYRG01. The sequence goes on from DASYEG010000206.1 coordinate 3,713, forward strand.
GCCGTTGCCAGCCGAACACCGTGCGTGTCGGATTGCCCCAGGGCGTGCAGTGATAGCTCTGATTACCGGCGAGGAAATCCAGGAACATCGCCGATTGCGTGAACGACCAGCTCTTTCCGCCACGGCCGCGCGAAAGGATGCCACGAAAAAGCTGCTTGGTCTTTTCGCGATTGAGGAAATGTTCCTGATCGGGCGCGCGCTCATAGGCATAGCCCGGCGACACCGTGATCCCGTCCAATCCGATGCGCTTCATTTCGTCGAAGAACGCCGCCACGCGCGCGGGTTCCGCGGTATTGAACAGCGTGCAGTTTATGCTGACGCGAAAACCCTTCGCCTTGGCCAGTTTGATGGCGTCGACGGCTTTTTCGTAGACGTCCTTCTGGCACACCGAGGCGTCGTGCATCTCTTTGTCGCCGTCGAGGTGGATGGACCAGTTGAAATCGGGATGGGGCGTGTACAGATCGATCTTCTTGGCGAGGAGCAACGCATTGGTGCAGAGAATGACGATCTTCTTGCGGGCGAGGTAGCCTTTCACGATCTCAGGCATCTCGCGATGCAGCAGCGGCTCACCCCCGGCGATCGAAATCACCGGGGCACCGCATTCGTCGATGGCCTTCATGCACTCGGCAACGCTGAGGCGCTGGTTCAGGATGTCATCGGGGTAATCGATCTTGCCGCAGCCCGCGCATGCGAGGTTGCAGCGGAACAGCGGCTCCAGCATGAGCACGAGCGGGTAACGCTTGCGCCGGCTCAAATGCTGTTTGAGAACGTAACTGCCGACGCGAACCGC
>DASYEG010000207.1:0-23235 GCA_036499145.1 Micropepsaceae bacterium
AAAATCCAGATGCCACAACGAGCTTTATAAGAAAACGAGCTTTATAAGAATTTGTGATTTGGTACAGCTGGGTTGAGTTGAACAACCGACCTTCGGATCCACAATCCGACGCTCTAACCAACTGAGCTACAGCTGCACGCGATGCCGCATGACGCGGCTGGCGGGAAACTAGGAGGGGAATTTGCCAATTGCAAGCCTGTGCAAAGCGCGGCCGTCTTGCAAGGACGCAATGGCTGAAGGACAAGGACCAGATCGTCAACGCTTGAGCGGAAATCCGCGTGGAAGAGTCAGAGAAACGGCAACGCCACCACGCGCGCGCGCACGTCCACCTCGCTGAATCGCTCCCCCCGCCGCACCGTGACGGCGGTTCCCGGGGCGGCGTGCTGTGGCGCCAGTTCGGCAAGTGCAATGGCGGCCTTCAGGGACGGCGAATAGAGCGAGCGCAAGGTGCGTCCCGCGTCCCGGGGCCCTGCGACAACCGGCGCGAAGGGCATCGGCCGATCGCTCTCCAATTCCAGACCGGCGAGCACCAACGCGCCGGCACCTTCGCCCATACCTTCCGAAGCGGTAAAGCCGAGTGCGGCCGGTGACGGCGCGCACGCGAAAGCTTCGCGTGCCGGCGCGAAGTCGCGATAGGCGAGCGGCACTCCGGCCTCAAGCTGCAGAAGCTGCAATGCGTCCTCCCCCGCGAGCCGCAACGACACCAGCCGTCCGGCGCGGGTCAGCCGGTCGAATGCCAGTGCCGCGTCTTCGGGGGCGACAGAGATTTCATAACCGTCGGGATGCGCGCGATGGAATACCCTCACCGCGATTCCACGCCAATCGAAAGAGCCGTGGCGCATAGCTTCGAGCGGCAGGATTTCCAGACGCGCTGCGACCATGACGGCAACCGCGTAAGGGCCTGTGAGCAACAGCAGACCGCGCTCGGCGGTCGCATCGCGCACACGCGTTTGAAAGCGCGCGGCAGCCGCTGCAAACCAGCCGATGTCGGCATCGGTGCTGCGCAACAGGAAACCATCTTCGGCAAGACGCGACATGACGCCAAAGCCGCGCAGCCCTCCCCGATCGGCGCACCAATGAAGGATTTGCGAATGACCGATGGCAATACCGCGCACGGCCGGCCCGCAGACCGCCGACAGAAGCGCCGCAGCGCCTTCTCCCGCAATGCTCAGATCCTGCGTTGCCGAAACATCGATGAGAGCCGCGGTACATCGCGCTGCCAGCGATTCCCGACGCGAATCGCCATAATGGGCCGGCACGGTATAAGCATCGCTCGGCACCCACACATTGGCGCGATTGTGTTCCGCGGTGCGGGCGTGGAACGGCGTCGAAAGCAGCAGCTCTTTCATAAGAGGGCGCCCATCCTATGGTCGCCCATGGCGGCCAGGTTCGCAGCGAGGCGTCCCGCACGGCCGGAAATCGCGCTGACGGGTTCGGCCGAACGACCGCACATATAAAGCCCGGCGATGGGCGTGCGGATGCGCGCTTCATAGCTCGCGAGGAGCCTCCCGGTACAGGACGCCGAGTCGCAGGCGCTTCCGCGCGCATCTTCATCACCGGGCGCTATCACGCGGCACGCCAGGAGGCGATTGCGCAATCCGGGCGCGAATTCTTCCAACGTGGCGAGCACCTGCCTATGCAGCATCATGCGGGGAACCTCCCAGCCTCCCGCGACAGCGGCAGGCATATAAGGGACGAGCGCGGAGAGGACATGGCAGCCCGCCGGTGCGAGCGCCGGATCGGCGGCCGTGGGGATTGTCACCTCCATGGCCAGTTCGCTGGAAACGCCGCCGTTCAGCGCAGTGCCCCTTGCTTCCGATGCGATCTCCGGGCGTCCCGCGATGACCAGCCGCGCGCCGAAATGTTCCGAAGTGAGCCCGGCGAATGGCGGCGCGCCCTTCAATGCGAACAAGACCTGAGCGCTCGCCGTTCTTCGGGGTGCGCGCCCGCGCGTTCCGGTCGCGAAGCCGATCGAAACGGGTTCCACAAGAGCGAATGTGTCTTGCGAATCCAGGCTCGAAAGCACCATCGCCGCGGGAATGGTTTCGCCTTCGGTCAGGGTGACCCCCTTGGCACGGCGCCCTTCCACGATGATGGCGCTGACATGCGAGGATGGGCGCAGCTCGGCGCCCGCTTGCCTCGCTGCCGCTTCGAGCGCGCGTGCCAAGGCACCGGGACCGCCGCGGATCTGGCTCACCGCGCCTTGGCGGCCGCAGCTCTCCTGCGCAAAGCGCCACATCAGCACGAGGGCGGAGCCTGCTTCGTGGGGAGACAGGCCGGAAGGAAAGACATCAAAGGACAAGGCCGCCTTGAGCATGTCGCTTTCGAGCCAGCCGTCGAGAAAAGCAGCCGCACTCAGGCGAAGCAGAATTTCGAATCCTTCGGATTTGCGCAGCCCGAGCTGCAGGCCGCGGACAATCGCGGCAAGTGCATCGTCTCTGTTTTCGATCCCGGGATCGGCAAGTCTTCCATCCCACAACGGACGCAAGAGGCGAGCGAATCCCATCGCCTTTTGCCGGAATGTCGCATAGTCGCCGGCCTCCGCCGCCAACGTCGCAGAGCCACGCAGACCCGGTCCCGGCAACACGAAATGCTTGCCGCCGGGCCCTAAGGCCGCGAACTGCATGTTCGTTTGCGCGAACTCCAGACCATGTTCGGCAAGGCGCAGCTCCCGCATCGCGCGGCCATCCAGCGCATAGGCGACATGGGACATGAGAGGCGCGTGAAATCCGTCGGCAAATTCCAGCGTTTCGGCGCGGCCGCCAAATCTGTCGCCGGCTTCGAGAAGAAGAACGCGTGCTTTGCCGCGCGCCAGATAGGCCGCGGCGATCAGCCCGCCGATTCCGCCGCCGACAATGACCGCATCATAGCTGTCGCCCCCCCCGCGCCGCATCATCATCGCAAGCCTCCGGCCGCGAAATCAGCGGCCACAGCGAGTGCGGCGCGTTCTCCCGAAACGCCAAGCAGAAATGGGGAGGCCGCCGAAGACGCTCCGCCCAGATAAAGCCCGGAGACCGGGGTGCGGCCATCCTGCCATTGCGCGTCATGAAAGGGCCGAAAACCCAAGACCTGATCGGGGGCCAGCTCACCGCCGTCACAGTCGCCGTCCGTAGCGCCTAGCGCCGTTTCGATGTCCGGACCGGCGATGATCCGGTGGGCGAGGACAAGCGCTTCTATGTCCGGCATGACGCGCTTGGCCGCGGCAAGCGCCCTCGCGGCCAGCTTGGCGCGTCTTTCATGCGTCCATCCGCCGTCGAACAATCGCGTAGGAATGGGCGACAGCGTCGCGGTCATCACCGCTTTGCCAATGGGCGCGAAGCGCGGATCGGCAAAGGACGGCACGCGAAGCGTCACCAGCGGATCGCTGGGAACCGCACCCGCGCGCCAGATGTCATGAGCCACCGACAATGCTTGCATCGATTCGGCGACGTGAATGGCCCCGGCCGCCGCGTCCTCGATGGTGCTCAGGACCGGAATAGCCGGCGGCCTATCCAGCGCAAACAGCACACGCGCTCTCTGACCCGCGACGCGGAAACGTCCGATGCGCCCGGCAAGCGGGACCGGCATCGCATCCCAGCGCAACAGGCCGAGGAATGTCCGCTTCAGATCGAGGGCGGACACGATGGCGGCGGCGGCGACCGGCCCTTGCCCCGAAACGCTCAGCGTGGTTGCGCGGCCCCGCTCCACGTGAATATCGCTGACCTCCGAAGCGCAGCGCATCACGACCCCGGCTGACTCCGCCGCGCGCGCGAGCGCGATTGCCAAGCGGCCAAGGCCACCGGGTGCCAGGCCGGAACGTCCGCCGCCCGGCGCAAGCGCGTGCAACGCTGTGCCGGCAAGAAACGGCGACACCGCGCGGCCCGACACCGCGTCGGCCGCGAGATGCAGCCGCAGTTGCGGGTCCGCAATGTGTGCACCCAGAACTTCATCCAACGACGCCCCCGCCCAGCCGCCCGCCGGCCAAGGCACAGCTCCTACGGATTTGCGCACGGAGCCGAACCACCGGCGGCGCGGCGCGTGCGAGGGCAAGGCGGCACGGGCTTCGATCGCCAGCCGCAGAGTCTCGACCTCTCGCCGCAAGGCCAGGATGCCGGGAAGCGCCGCGGCCGGAAGGCTGTGGGCCAATCGCGCGTCGTCCACGAAAAGCACGCTAGCGCCACCGTTCGAAATGCAGACCGAAGCCGGTGACGGCTCAAGTATGGCGCCATGACGCGCGAGATCGAGACTGCGATAAAGCCGATTTGGGATATCGGGCAATTCATCGGCATAGACGGATGCGCGAAAACCCGGATGGAACTCCTGGCTTGCCGCACGGCCGCCCGGAGCGCTTGCCTTTTCAAGGAGAACGACTCGCAGCCCCGTGCGCGCAAGCACGATTGCCGCAATCAGCCCTTCGGGACCAGCCCCGATGACTGCCACGTCGAAATGATCCATGTCCCCCTGACCTCAGGCGTGTGCCCGAGGCTCCGTTACCCAGATGTCATTTCATATCCGTGGGAAAGGTTAATGCGTGAAATGCAAAACAGGAAGGATGCTGGTGCATCCTTCCTGTTTTGTGGTTAACGCGCGTTCGGTTTCCCGAGACGTTCAATCGGCAGGACTTAGAGTACGCCGCGCTTGTGCTCACCGAGCACAACGCGCTTTGGTGAAAAAGCCTGCTTCAACACCGCGAGCGCTTTACGGGGTTCGGCGTTGCCGCACATGAAGATATCGAACGCGGCATAACCGCGTTCGGGCCATGTATGAACGCTGATGTGGCTTTCGGCCAATACAGCGACACCGCTTACACCCCCGCTGGGCGTAAAGGTATGCAGGTGAATGTGGAGGAGGGTCGCTCCTGCCGCTTCCACTGCATCGATCATTGCCTGTTCGATACGATCCTTGTCGTCGAGGCCTTCGGCCTCCCAAAGATCGATGATCAGGTGACTGCCCGCAAATACCAAACCGTTTTTCGTGACGAAGTGGTCCTTGCGATCCGCATCCCCTTCGGGAATAGGAACCGGGACGGTCCTCGCCGGAACGCGAGCCTTGAGGGCTCTTGCTCCATTGATCGCCGCCACACCGAGTCCGAGTTGAGCCATCCTGGCACCTACCCTTCCAAAGTGGTGTTGACACCAAAGCGCGCCATTGCTGCCGCGCCATCCCAAGAAAAAAGCAGCGGGCGGAAGGGTAACTTCCGCAACACGCCGCTTTGCCCCGGCAAGCCGAGACAGGGGGAAATATAGGGCCGCTTTCCCCCAGCGCAAGAAAATTTAGCCCCTATGGCAAATTTTCTTCACACGCTCGCCACGAAGCGACGGCAAGAAAGACGCAGCGTTCGAAGTTACGCCTCGGAACGGTGGACAGCAAAGCGCTCGCGCCCTATAGGCGAAGCCCCAGACGAGAAAATAAACGGTAGAAACGTGACCAAGATGTTCCGTGAACGGCTTCACAAGGGTTATGCCCAGAGCATGGAACTGACCGCTGTTCTGGCCGATGAAAAGAGCCAATATCAGCAGATTCGGATTTTCGACACGGTGGCGAACGGCCGCGTCATGGTGCTGGACGACATCGTCCAGATCACCACCCGCGACGAATCCGCCTATGCCGAGATGCTCACCCATCTGCCGCTCCTGGAGCATGGCAGCGCGTCGCGCGTCATGATCGTGGGCGGCGGCGATCTTTCGATTGCCGACGAGGCGTTGAAGCACAAGAGCGTGAAGGAGGTCGTGCTGGTCGACATCGACGGGCGCGTCGTGGAGCTTTGCCGGAAGCATTTCGGCGCTTTCAACGCCAAGGCGTTCAAAGACAAGCGCCTCAAAATCGAAATCGCCGACGCTTTCGAATATCTTGGCCGGCCCGATTCCAAAGCGCGATTCGATCTCATCGTGGCAGACCGTCCCGATCCTGTCGGGCCCGGCAAGGCTTTGTTCGGTGACAATTTTTATGCGCGCGTGCGCAAAGCGTTGCGGCCGAACGGCTTCGCCACCTTTCAGACGGGCGTGCCGTTCTACCAGCCCTGGGAGATCACCGAGGCGCTGAACGATCTCGCCGCCTATTTTCCGCATTCGGGGCTCTATCTCACCGTGGTGCCGAGCTATATCGGCGGCTTCATGGCGCTGTCCTGGGCCGGGATGGGCAAACCGCTCGGCACGCCCGCCGGCATCCGCCGCGCGGGCGCGCGCTTTGCAACGGCGAAGCTGAAGACGGATTATTACAATCCTGAAATCCACGCTGCGGCTTTTGCCTTTCCCGAATGGGTCAAGCGCCTAGTGCCGAAAAAGCGCGGCCGCCGGTCTAAGGTTTGATCGCGTTCCAAAGCTGGCGCGCCGCTTCCGCCGGCGGCACTTGGCCGGTCTCGCGGCTGACCGACAAATTGGCTTGGCGCATGCGCGCGATGGAAATGCGCCCGACAAGCGGCTGCAGCGCGGCGGCAAGTGCGGTATCCGCGGCACGCTTGGGCGCCAGCAGAAGTACGGCATCGTAGGGTGGGATGGCCTGCTTGGGGTCCGTGAGGGTCACCAGATCGTATTCGGCGATTCTGCCGTCGCTGGAGAATGCGGTGATCACATCGACATCGCCGTCGGCCACCGCCTTGTACATAAAGAGCGGTTGCATCTGGCGCTCCTCGCGGAAGGCCACTCCGTAATCGTCGCGAAGTTTGCGCCATTCCGGTCTTGCGAAGATTTCATAATCGCCACCGACCGCCAAGCGCCGGGAAACGCTTGCGAGATCGGCGATGCTGTGGATGCCGAGTGCCGCCGCGCGGTCGCGCCGCATCGCCAGCACATAGGCATTCTCGAACCCCAGCGGGCCGAGCAACCGGGCGCCGTTTGTCCGCTTCAGCCAGTCTCCCATTTCACGAAGCATCGCCTCGCGTCCCGGCGTGTCGGTGCGGTGCATCGAATTCGTCCAGATGGTGCCGGAATAATCCACATAGACATCCACATCGCCCGCCACGAGCGCGTTGAAAATGACAGCCGAGCCAAGATCGCTGCTTGTGGTGGCGGTGAGGCCCGCCGCCGTCAGGCGCTGATCGATCAGGGATGCAAGGATATATTGCTCGGGAAAGCCTTTGGCTCCGATGACATATTGGGCCGGACGGCTCATCAGCGGCACGAATGCTCCCACGCTGAGAATGAGAAACGAGCCCACCAGGGCGCCGGCCAGCAATGGCCGGCCGCGGCGCGCGAAGAGCCGTTCCAGCAGCGCCAGGAGTGCATCGGCGATGAGCGCAAGCCCCGCTGCCGCAACGCAGCCGAAAAGGACAAAAACCCAGTTCTGCGTCTGAAGCCCGGTGAAGATGTAATTGCCAAGGCTCGTCTGCCCCACCGGTGTCGAAAGCGTCGCGGTCCCGATCACCAGCACCGAAGCCGTTCGAACACCCGCCATGATGACAGGCAGCGCCAGCGGCAACTCGACACGCAACAGCGATTGCATCGGCGTCATGCCGACACCGAGCGCAGCTTCCTTGATGGCGGCGTCCACGCCTAAAAGGCCGATCACAGTGTTCCTCAATATCGGCAGCATGCTGTAGAGGGTGAGTGCCAGCAGCGAGGGAAGAAAACCGAGTGCGGAGAATTGCGCCCCGGTCACCGCCTTTGTGAGCGTGGAAAGCCCGAGCAGCAGCGGATAGAAAAGCGCCAAAAGCGCCAGGCTCGGGATCGTCTGGATCACGCTCGCGACGGTGAGCATCAGCCAGCGGGCACGGGGATTGCGCGCGCCGAAAAAAGCGAGCGGAAGGCTAAGCATCAAACCCAGCGCAAGCGCGCCGAGACTGAGCTCCACATGCGCGCCCAGATATTCGGGCAGCCGATCCCAGGCTTCCGCGATACGTGGATCGAGCGCCACCGTCACGGTCCGGCCGAATTCGCAGCCAATGCCCCGATGCGTTCGGCTTGGCGGCGCGGCATGGCCATGAGCGCGCGCACGGAGGGACGCTTGGCGTTCGCCAGGAGTTCCTGCGTCGGCCCGCACTCGACGAGCTCGCCTGTTTCCATGACCGCGATGCGGTCGGCGAGCAGAACCGCCTCAAGCACGTCATGGGTGACCATCAACGTGGTCAGACCGAGGGTCTCATGCAGGTCGCGGTAATCGCGCGCTAGCGCATCGCGGGTGATCGGATCGACCGCGCCGAAAGGCTCATCCATCAGCATGATCGACGGCTTGGCCGCCAGGGCGCGAGCGACTCCGACGCGTTGGCCCTGGCCTCCGGAAAGCGTCGCCGGCAGACGGGAGCCGAGGTCACGCGGCAGCCGGACGAGATCGAGCATTTCATCGACGCGCGCCTCGATGGCGGCCTTGTCCCATTCGAGCAGGCGCAGGGTGACCGCGATGTTCTCCGCCACCGTCATATGGGGAAACAGACCCACGCCCTGGAACACGTAGCCGATGCCGCGGCGAAGCCGAACCGGATCGGCAGCAGCGACAGGCTTCCCATCGACCGCAACCGTGCCGCGCGTCGGTTCGACCAGCCGGTTGATGAGCTTGAGAAGGGTCGTCTTGCCGGAGCCGGAGGTTCCGATCAGCGCCACGAATTCCTGCCGGGCTATGCGAAGCGTCACACCGCGAACGGCAAAACTCGAGCCTCCATCGAAGGACTTCCACACGTCCTCGATCGCAATGGCGCAAACGCCGGTCTCCATCATGGCTCCTTGGCTTGCACGGTTTTCAAGGACCGCAACCAGCACCAACCAGGAAACCAGCTTTTGCCGGAACGGCATAGCCCTTATGCTGATTTTGGCGCCCGTCCCTGTGCTATACAGGCCTATGCATGATGAGGACTTTCGCCGGATCAGGCCCCAAGCGGGCACTCAGTGGAGCCTGCGCAGCGGAGGGCTGATGCTCCAGGTCAGCAGCAGCCCCGATAGCGCCGTCTTCGACGCGTTCTTCGCCGGTTACGATCGCGCCTTCATTCTGCCGGATGAAAAAGAAGACCAAGCCGGCTTTCGCGCCTGCCTCGCCCTGAACGCGGAGGCGGCCTATGCGCGGACGGCCGCGGGTTTCGGCCCTTTCCGGGAAGTCGTCCTGACGGCCCACGAGGAGAACACAGGCGCGCTGATCGGCGGTGCGAATTTCGTCAGCTTTCCGCTGCCCAGCCGCATCGACGGATTCAAGGAAACGCTCCTCTCGACCAATCTCAATTACATCTATATCGATTCGCAGGCACGACGGCGCGGCCATTTCCGCCGGCTGGTGGGCGCGCTCGACGATGCCGCAAGACTTCTCTTCGAAAGCGAGGCGGGCAGGACGCCAGCCCTGGCGCATCTGATCTTCTTCGAGCTGAACGATCCGTTTCGTCTCTCCCCCGACAGCTACGAACGCGATACCCGCCATTCGGGTCTCGATCAATTCGCGCGCGTCGCGATCTGGGCAAAACTCGGCGCACGCATTTTGGACTTTTCCTATGTGCAACCGGCGCTTTCTGCCGATCAGAACCCCGACGAGGGCCTCGCCTATGGCTTGCTCGGCACAAGTGGCGCGGCGCTCAGCAGTTGCGTGCTTCATGACCATCTTGAGCGCTTTTTCGGGATATCCGTGTTCAAGGGCAAAAGCCCCCTTCACGACCTCGCGGCTCGCGCGCAGCTCGACGGGTTGCGCGAACGCTGCGCGCAGAGGGCGCCAATTGCGCTTCTCGATCCTAAAACTTGTCCGTCGCAACCCGATAATCGTTTTTCCTCGTTGCGCGAATGTCTACGAGCGTCCAGGGCGTGAGAGAGTCCGAATATTCCATCATCGCACTCCGGGCAATCAGCGCTGCACCATTTTGTTGAAGTCGTCGAAGCTCAAAATATCTTTTTCGGCGGTGGTTTTGCCGGCTTGGCCTGACGCCTTGGTGTCGCGGATATTTTGCTCCGGCATGAGATGCTGCAGCAAGGTCATCTTGCCGCTTAGGCCGTGGCTGACCAGCATCTTCCTTATGTTCTTCACATCGGTATGCAACCCGTCCATGCGAAGATTCACGGTGTCCCTGTCGGCAAGATTGGCGTGTTGCCAAACGAAAAATGCATCGTCGATCTGTGCTTCAAATCTACGCTCGGGCATCCACTCATTTGGAACCCAGCACTGCCAGACGTAACCGGTATAATAATCGACTTTCGCGGTCGAAAACGTCACGCGATGTCCTTCATCCGGATCCTGGACGAGTAGAAAATAGAACTGCTCGTCCCGGTCTTCTTCCTTTGCACGGGCGCGCATCGCCTTGACGAGGGCGAGTTCGGTGGGTTGCAGATATTTTTCCGCCCGGCTGGAATGACAGAGCAATCCCGTCACCGTGGCATTCGCGACCAGCTTGTCCGACAGGGCCTCGCGGATATTCACGGCGGCAGCACTATCCTGGACGATGACGGGAATCGAATCGGCTTCGTCGTTCGTGCCGATCTGGCCGACAAGATTGTGGTTGTTCTCACGCCAATTGTTGACGTCCCAGGAAGGAGCCCATTGCTCGAAACCGTTGAATAGAAAATGCTGAAGCGGCTGCAGGCGTTTCCTCGCCTGATCGGATTTCCGGTCCCGCGATAGCCGGTCCTTGCGAAGCACCAGGGACGGATCTTTACGCTGCCACCAACCGTAGGAAAACAGCGCACTCGCGAAGAAAACACCTTCGATGACCAGGAGATGGTCGAAATACGATCCTCGTTTCTCCGAGACGAGAAGCTTCTTGAGCGTGTGGGCTGCCAGCGTTCCCTTGCCGGCTTTCTGCAGCCTCATGATTCCGCGGTCGACGGTCAAATAGGCCATCGAATTTGTAACTCCGGATTTCAGAAACGGCCCGACTTGCTGCTCTGCCCGGCGAAACAATTCGGCGGCCCCGAAGCCCAAGGCACCACCGTCAACAACCAACTTAACCGCTTCTAGGTCCATCATTGGCGTCTCCCTCGGGAACACTTCCCATGGCGCATTTCTTGCCAAAGGCGCGTGTCATTTCATCATTCTAACCGCCCGCCGCATGTTGTTGGCGAGATGGGTGGCTCCGCCGGTCGCTATGAGCGCAACACCCACATTCGAGTCTGGATCTATTCGCGCGTTGCGGGCCGTTGGTTCCGGTGTCACCTCGCCCGCATCGCGATGGTGAAATGATCCGTTCCCCCGAGCCCGTGTCGAACCTTGATCGGATCATCGATGCTTAGGACGCGTTTCAGCACGTCGTGTTTTTTGGCGGGGCCGGCGCGATTGCCGCCCACTTTGTAATTCTCGAAATCGTAAATGCGGGCCAGCCGCTCGCCTTCCGGCTTGAAAATGGACGCGTAAAGGACGATCTCCGAAAATCCCGCGCAGCGCTGCCATAGATATCGTTGGCAACATTCGGCGAACGCCACAGCGAGACCGGTTTCGGATTTGCTGTATTGCGGGGCGATGTAGATCGCCCCCACGATAAGTTCGAGGATCGCGTCATCGCCGAGCGGTTTCGGGATCGGCTCGAAATGGCTCCCGTCCATGCCCGGCTCCTGCAGCTTGCCTTCCAGCCAGTCGAGCAGCGCATCGGGCCGCAGGTGAAAGACATCGAAGAACCCGATGTTCTTACCGCCGATATCCGTCAACCTGACGCCCAGCGCTGCTCTCTTGCCGACGACGTCGCGTACGACCTCGGCCCGCATCGTGTCGCCGCCGAAGACCTGGCTTGCGAATTTCGACAATTCCGCCAAATCGTCCCCGTCCGCTTGATATGGCCGGCCTATATATTCCTTGACCTCGCCTTCAGGCACCCAGAACTGGCTGGCGCGATAGCGTTGCCAAAAATAGATACTCATCCACACAGTTGCGGATGCCGCCGCGATGGCGATAAAGACGATAAAAGGAAGTTCGGCGCTGTAACGCGCGGGAATCTTATTGTTCAACGCAAGCGAAAGCGCCGCGCTGATGAATGCGGCGGTTCCGCTCCATGCCGCCCACGCGGTGATGACGCTTTTTTTGGTGATTTTGAAAAGATGCTTGTTGTAAGCCATTGCGCAAATCCAATGTCGCAAGGCGATCATAACGGCGCGCGTGAGGAAAGTTAACGGGCCCGGACGCCAGATGTCAGCGTCTTCTCGAAAATCGCGCGCACCTGCGATTGGGTTTGCGCGAGGCGGGTCTCGAGTGCCGAAAAATCCGGCGCGTCCCCGGCACGCGCAAGCAGCAATTTCAATCCGCGTGTCGCCGTATCGGGCTTGAATGGACCATCGACGGCAATCCGCAGGACCTGCGTCAGGCCATGTTCCATGCGTGTCGCGTCAATCAGCGCTTCGGCATCGGCTAACCCGACCAGTCCGTGGCCGGCCAGTTTCTCCAAGGCCGCGATGGTGTTCTGATCGAGGACCCCCGGCTGGGACGGCGCCCTGGTCAGTTGCAGGATTTGCGCGATGAATTCGATGTCGACGAGGCCGCCAGCCGCGAATTTGATATCCCAGATATCGCGGGCCGGAAATTGCGCGGCCAATTTCTCGCGCATGGTGCGGGCGTCCGCCAACAGACGGGTGGAATCGGTCACGCCATGCGTCAGCGTCATGCGGATCGCGTCATTGATACGCATCTGCAAATCCGCAGGCCCCGACAACACACGCGCGCGCGTCAGCGCCATGCGTTCCCAGGTCCAGGATTGTTCACGATGATACGCGACGAAGGTCTCGAACCTGACCGCAACCGGCCCTTGATTGCCTGACGGGCGAAGGCGCATGTCGACCTCATAGAGCCGCCCTTCAGCCGTCATCGCGGTCAGTCCCGCGATGAAGCGCTGAGCCTGCCGCGCAAAATAGGCGGAGGTGGCGAGCGGCTTGGGACCGTCCGATGAAACCGCGTCGTCATCATGGGTGTAGATGAAGACGAGGTCGAGGTCGGAAGCGGCGGTCATCTCGCGTCCGCCGAGCTTGCCCAGCGCCACCACAGCGAAGGCGCCTCCTGGGACGTGCCCATGGGCGGCGGCCATTTCACGCTCGACGATCTCCTGCAAGCCGCAAATCACCGTTTCCGCGACCGCTGCATAGGCCGGGCCCGCCTCTTCGGCGGTGCTGAAGCCTTGGATGACCTGCACACCGATGCGGAACGTCTCCTCCTTGGTGAAACGCCGCGCGGCATCGAGAGCGGCCTCGTAGCCCAACACACGGCCGAGATCTTCGGCGAAACGCGCTTGCAATTCGTCGTGCGTCGGTGTGCGTGTAAGAAAGTCCGGATCGACGAGCGCATCGAGCACGGCCGCGTGACGGCCGAGATAATCGGCAAGCTTTGGCGCGGAGCCTGCGATCTCCGCGATGAGATCGAGCAATTTTGGATTGGCAAGCAGCATCGAGAACGCCTGCACGCCCCCCGGCAAGCCCGAAAGGAAGCGGTCGAAATGGATGAACGCGGCATGCGGGTCGGCGGTCCTGGCCAGTGCCTCCAGCAATGCGGGAATCAGCTGCGTCAGAAGTTCGCGCGCGCGCGCGCCGCGCGTCGCACGGATGCGCCCATGGTGCCAACTGCGAATGACGGCCGAAATATCGGTGGGCCGCTCAAATCCCATGCGGGCAAGATTTGCCACCGTTTCCGGATCTTCTTCGACGCCGGTGAAAACCAGGCTGCCGGTTTGCGTGGTCAGCGGCGCTTCGCGCTCGAACAGACGCGCATAATGGCTTTGAACCGTGGTGAGCTTCGCCCGCAATGCCTCTTCGAAAATGCCGGTGTCGTCGAAACCCGCAAAGCGCGCCACCCAATCTATTCCGTCGGGAGATTTGGGCAGGGTGTGAGTCTGCTGATCCTCGATCATCTGCAACCGGTGTTCGATCCTGCGTAGAAAACGATAGGCGTCGGACATGTCGTCCTCGGCGGCTTGCGAGATGTGGCCGCGCTCACGCAGTGCGGCGAGCGCACCCAGTGTCGCTGGATCGCGCAGGGTCCGCTCGCGCCCGCCGAGGATAAGCTGCTGGGTCTGTGCGAAGAACTCGATCTCGCGAATTCCGCCACGGCCGAGCTTGATATTGTGTCCTGCCACCGCCACGCGCCCGTGCCCCGCATGGCTGTGAATCTGACGCTTGATGGAATGAATGTCCTGGATGGCTGCGTAATCGAGATTCTTGCGCCAGACGAACGGTTCCATGTTCTTGAGGAACCGCGCGCCCGCGCTTGCATCCCCGGCGCATTGACGCGCCTTGATCCATGCCGCCCGCTCCCAATTCTGACCCATGCTCTCGTAATAGAGTTCCGCCGCCACGGTGGAGATCGCGATCTGCGTGGCCCCGGCATCGGGGCGCAGACGCAGATCGACGCGGAAAACGTAACCGTCGGTGGTCGGTTCAGCGAGGACCTTCAGGAAGTTCTTCACCAGATCGACCGCCGCGGTGCGTTTATCGCCACCACGCGCAAAGGGAAAACGTTCGTCCTCGTAGAAAACGACAAGATCGATGTCGCTCGAATAGTTCAGCTCGAAGGCGCCCATTTTTCCCATCGCGAGAACGACAAGTCCTGTGCTGTCGGCCAAATCTCCGGGCGGGCGCTCTTCGAGGCCTTGCATTCTCGCGGCACTTGCGAGGAGGAAGCCGACGCCGCCCTTAACGCACGCATCCGCAAACTGCGTCAGCGTCCCGGTGACATCTTCCAGATCGAACAATCCGCCGATATCGGCGAGCGCAATTGCAAGCGCGGCGCGGCGCTTGGCAATCCGCAGCCGGCGCATTACGGACGTCATGCCGGCATCGTGCGCGACGGCACCGGCCTCGGCATTGAGCCGAGCGAGACAATTCCGGGGGCCGTCCTGCAGGAGCTCTGGAAGAAACGCCTGTTCGCGCAGCATCAAGCGCGCGAGATAGGGACTGTTGCCCGCAGCGGCTTCCAGAATCGCGCGAAAACCAGGCTCAGCGAGAGCATCCGGCGCGGCCCCGCCAAGATCGGCGAGCGTGCGTGCCGCGCGCCCGGGATCGGAAAGCGGCGGCAGATTCGAAGGCGCGTTGAAACCCGATGGCATCATTCGGGCCTACACCTTCACGGCACAAACGCAAAGCCCGCCTGGCGCGAAAATCAGTGAACCGGCTCGCGTTGGGATTCGGCGCGCACAGGCATTATCTTCACCGGACGCGGCTCCTCCGCGACCCGCTTGAACGACAGCATCGCGCGCAGGCCGGGATGATTGTCTTCGAAGGTGAGTTCCGCCTCGTGCATGCGCGCGACCGCCGCGACGAGGCTGAGACCAAGCCCGGTGCCCGGCGAATTGCGACTCGATTCCAATCGGACAAAACGTTCGGTGATGCGCGGACGATCCTCGGTTGGGATGCCCGGCCCGTTGTCGGCAACAACCAGTGCCGGACCCTGCGCCTGATTCTCGAGCGCGACCACGACAGTGCCGCCGGCCGGAGTGTATTTGATCGCATTGTCGACGAGATTGGCCAAGGCTTGGGAAATCAGATTGCGATTGCCGTGGACGAGACCGGCATCCTGGGCTTTGCGGACGACGAACCGCAACTGGTTTTCTTCCGCCAGCGGCCCATAGAGCTCGCTCACGCCTTCGAGGATTTCGGTGAGGCTGAAATCGCGCATCGTCTCGCGGACACTGCCCGCTTCGGCTTCGGCGATCAGAAGAAGCGCGTTGAAGGTGCCGATCAGCCGATCGGTTTCCTGCACCGCAGCGTCAAAATCGCGCGCCGTATCGGAATCGGGCGCCTGACGCATCGCAGCCAATTCAAGCCGGTTGCGCAGGCGGTTGAGCGGAGAGCGAAGATCGTGGGCCACATTGTCGGAGACCTCACGCATCCCGTGCAGCAGCCGTTCGATCCGATCGAGCATGCGATTGAGATTGCCCGAGAGATCGTCGAACTCATCGTCCGCCGGCGTAACCGGCACGCGGCGCGAGAGATCGCCGCCCATGATCTGGCGGCTCGTCCGGTTTATGATATCCAGCCGGGCAAGGAAATTACGGCTGATGACCAGACCACCGGCGAGCCCGAGCACGACCATCAATCCCGCCGCCCAGTAAAGCGCCGTCTTGAACAGATTCTCCAGCACGCGTCGTTCTTCCACATCGCGCGCGACGAGAAGATAGAACCCCTGCGTCAGCATAAAGACCTTGCCCCTCGCCCGCCTCAATTCCGTGGCTGTCCCAATGCGCCGCTCATAAGAAAACTCGACGAAGCCGCGCGCCGCCGGGCTGACTTGCGGCCAGCCGTCCAGGCTGCCGGCGATCACGCGACGATTGTTGTTGGCGAGAAGATAGATCCCCTGTTCGCGCCGTATCGAACGGCCGATAATCGCATCGGTCAGTCCGGGCAGGCCCAGGCTGTGATATTGCTCCACCAGCCCGGTGATCTCAGCCTCGATGGTTTCGTCGGTCTCGCGGTCGAGCACGAGAGCGGTGTTCCAATAGACGAATCCCACCAGCGCGATCGCCGAAACGGCAAAAATCGCAAGATAGATGGCGACGATCCGGAATGCTTGGCTGCGAAGGATCTTAGGCGTGCGCACGGATCATATATCCCGCGCCACGAACGGTGTGCAGGAGCGGCGCGTCGAAGCCCTTGTCGATCTTGGCGCGCAAACGCGAAATATGAACGTCGATGACATTGGTCTGGGGGTCGAAATGATACTCCCACACATTCTCCAACAACATCGTGCGGGTGACAATCTGTCCGGCGTGGCGCATGAGATATTCGAGAAGGCGGAACTCGCGGGGTTGCAGCTCGATGCCCGAGCCGTTGCGCTTGGCGGTGCGCGACAACAGGTCGAGTTCCAGATCGCCCACCGAGACCTTGGTCTTCACCGAGCCCGGATCGCGGCGCCGGACGAGCGCATCCAACCGTGCCAGCAATTCGGCAAAAGCATAGGGCTTGGTGAGGTAATCGTCGCCCCCGGCGCGAAGACCCTTGATACGGTCATCCACATCGGAAAGCGCGCTGAGGAAGAGCACCGGCGTCATGCTCCGCTCCTCCCGCATTTCAGCGACGAGCTTTAGCCCGTCAAGCTTGGGAAGCATGCGGTCCACGATTGCGACATCATACGGACGGGACAGCGCCAGGGTGAGACCGATTTCACCGTCACCGGCATCATCGACAACGTGGCCGGCCTCTTTCAGGCCCTTGACCAGATAGCGCTGCGCTTCAAGATCGTCTTCCACCACAAGAACCCGCATGAGCAATATTCCTTCTAGTCTGCTCAGCCCGGTCAGTAGCCGAAAAGACCCGAACCCAGCGGCGGCATGAGGACACTTCCATGCCGGTTCAATAGGAGCCGCCGCCGGGCATCAACCCGGCGGCGGTGAGAGGATCAAGCCTTAGCTACCTTCAAGGCGACGTAATGTTGTCCCTGATCGCCGGCGACCAGAAGCAGCACGGTTTCCCGTCCCGCCTTCTTGGCATCGGCGACACCCTGTTCGATATCGGCAGGGTTACGAACATTCTTATTGCCGATGCCAACGATCACATCGCCGGGGCGGAAGCCCTTATCGGCGGCCTCGCTGTTCGGGTCCACGGACGACACGACGACGCCATTGACCTTCCCATCGACCTTGAACTGCTCACGCGTGTCCGCATTCAGCGGCATTAGCTCCATGCCGAGCGATGTCGTGCTCGCCTGGCGATTGTTGCCGCGGTCTCCGCGATTGGAGTTCGCCGGCTTGTCGGCGCTGGCGACCTGATCGGGTCGCGGAGCGATGATAGCCGTGACGTTGTGCTTTTGTCCGTCGCGCAGCACGGAGAAATCCGCCTTTTCACCGGCACGGAGACCGGCAACCTTGCGGGTCAGATCACGATTGTCGTCGACATCCGTACCGTTCAAGGAGGTGATGACGTCGCCCTGCTTGAAGCCTGCCTTCATGGCCGGACTGTCGTCGACAACACTGGCGACGATCGCACCCTTCGCATTGCCGGCACCGAGGCTGGCGGCCATGTCGGGCGTCAAGCTCTGGATCTGGACCCCAAGCCAACCGCGTGAAACATTGCCATGATCCTTCAACTGATCGACGATCGTCTTCACGATCGAGGCCGGAATGGCAAAGCCGATGCCGACCGAACCGCCCGAAGGCGAGAAGATCGCGGTGTTCATTCCCACCACGCGCCCGGTGAGATCGAAGGTCGGTCCACCCGAATTGCCTTGATTGATGGGGGCGTCGATTTGGAGATAATCCGTATACGGCCCATTACCGATGTCACGGCCGATGGAGGAGACGATACCGGCTGTCACCGTTCCGCCCAAGCCGAACGGATTGCCGACAGCCACGACCCAGTCGCCGACGCGCAGGCGCCGGTCGTCACCGAGTGCGACGATCGGCAGGTCCTTGACGCCATCGATCTTGATGAGGGCAACGTCGGTATCCTTGTCGGCTCCAACGAGGTGCGCTTCATATTCACGCCCGCTCGGAAGCTTGACGGAAATCTTCTTGCCTTCCTCGACAACGTGATTGTTGGTCACGATGTAGCCTGTGGGATCGATGATGAAACCGGATCCCATGGCTTCCGACCGTTGCATAGGGCGGTTTCGCCCCTGGCCGCCCCGGCCTTGTCCTTGTCCCTGACCTTGGCCGTCTCCACCGAACTGGCGGAAGAAGTCACGGAATGGGGCAGGCACATCGTCAAGTCCGGCGACCTGCGGTCCGGCGGATTCACGATCCACCACCACGGTCACGACCGCCGGGCTCACATGCTCCACCAGATCGGCGAAGCTGAAAGGCGCGCCCTGGTCGAGCAGACGCGGCGGCGTCGGTTGCGCCTGGCGCGCTGTTACGGCGGCGACTGTGTGCAGCCCATCTTCGGGCAATTGCGTGTAGGAATGGGTTTGCTGGGGCACATAGCCGTTCGCAGTCCCGCTATCATGGCTGAACACAAAACCGCCCGCGCCAAAGGATAGTGCGACAATGGTTGCGGCGGCCACGCCCATGCGAAGATTGCGCTTCGAGGCAGGTGAGGATTTTGGATTAGGAGTTTCGGTCATCATCGCGGCATTTCCCATGAGGGTTGATTGGGGACCCCCCTTAGCTTGATGACTAAGTTAGGGCCTGATTGTTACTTGTCCATGTTTCAAAAGTTAAATATATGTAATTCTTTCAGGCTAGACTGGCACATCAAGATCGTCCGGTTCTGTACCGAGGCGGCGGCGGGCCCGCAAAACAGTCACGCCTATGACCGCTCCACCGGCCAGCACCAAAAGACCTGGGCCGAACCAAAGAAAGAACGTGTCCTGCCGTACCGGCGGCTGCATCAGGACGAATACGCCATAGCGGGCAACGAGGAAATTTTTGATGTCGTCGTTGGACTGCCCGCTTTGAATTTGCTGGCGGATGAGCCGCCGCAGATCGGCGGCCAAGGCCGAATTGGACTCATCGATGGACTGACCCTGGCAGACCAGACAGCGCAACTCGCGCTGCAAAGCCTTCGCGCGCGCTTCCAGGACCGGATCGGCCAAGGGCGGCACATAGGTGCTCTCTCCCGGTTGCTCCTCCGCACCGAGGCCCGCGACGGGCGCCAAGGCGGCAGCGCTTAGAAAAGCCACGAGGAACACCGCAAGAACTCTCAAGACACAGCCTCACTCCGCGGGTTCGGAAACAGCCGCCGCCGCGATACGCCCTGCACGGACCTTGGAGGCAACCCGCGCACCCAAAGCGATGAAGCCCGCAAGCGCCATGATCACCGCGCCAAGCCAGATGAATGGTGCCGCCGGAAAGACATAGGCGCTCACCACCCAGCCGCCATTTTGGCGGGCATCGCCCAGCACGACATACAGATCGGAGACCACCGTTGTGCGGATGGAAGAATTCGTCGTCACCGTTTGCTCGACCGGATAACTGCGCTTTTCGGGATGGACCACCGTTACGGTCTTGCCGCCGGCCATGACTGTGATTGCGGCGCGGTCTGCGAAATAATTCGGCCCTTGGACCTTTTCCGTGCCGTCAAGCCGAAGCGTATAGCCTGCGATGTTCATCGTTTGCCCGGGGGCCAGAACGCGGATCGATTCGCTTCGCCACATGGTTGCGCCAACGCAGCCCAGCGCCACCACACCCAGCCCGGCATGGGCCAACGCCACGCTCCAGGCCCCGGACGGGAGCAACCGTACCCGCCGCCAAGACCCGGCACGACGCGCCAGATCGGTGATGGAGCCAGCGATCAACCACACCCCGAGCATCACCGTGATAAGCCCAAGCGCCGGTGCGGGCCGTGCGATCGCCAACAGTGCCACGCCCGCGACCAATGCTGCCGCCATCGCGTAACGCAAGGCATACAGCGTGGTGCGCCAATTGCCCCGCCGCCAAAGCGTGATCGGCCCGAGCGGCATGACGAGCGCCAGAAGTCCCAGCATGGGAACCACCGTTGCGGTGAAATAGGGCGGCCCGACAGAGATTTTGATGCCTTCCGCGGCGTCGAGCACCAGCGGGTACAACGTGCCCGTCAGGATCGTCGCGGCAGACGCCGTCAAGAGAAGATTGTTCGTCATGATGCCGGTCTCGCGGCTCACCAGATCGAACGGCGCGCCCGGCGAAAGTTTCGGCGCGCGCCAGGCGAAGAGTACGAGTGGCGCGGTGATCGCCACGAACAGGATCATCAGGATGAAAAGTCCGCGCCTGGGATCGTTGGCGAAGGAGTGCACCGAATTCAGCACACCCGAACGCACCAGGAAGGTACCGATCAGACTGAATGAGAATGCGGCGATGGCCAGCAGCAGGGTCCAGCTCTTGAATGCGCCCGTGCGTTCGGTCGCCATCATCGAATGGATCAGGGCCGTGGCGATGAGCCAGGGCATCAGCGATGCGTTCTCCACCGGATCCCAGAACCAGAACCCTCCCCACCCAAGGGTGTAGTATGCCCACCAGGATCCCGCCGCGATCCCCAGCGTCAGGGCCGTCCAGGCCGCCGTCGCGAAAGGCCGCGCCCGGCGCACCCAGGCGGCATCGTTGCGCTTGTCGAGAAGGGCGGCGGCCGCGAAGGAGAACGCCGCCGACAGCCCAACATAACCGAGATAAAGCAGCGGCGGATGGAAGGCGAGGCCGGGGTCCTGAAGCAAGGGGTTCAGGCCATTGCCCTCGAACGGCGGTGGATAGAAACGTTCGAAAGGATCGGAGGTCAGGAGCACGAACACGAGAAATGCAACCGCGATCAAGGCCTGCACGCCGAGAGCCCGCGCACCCAATTCCGCATTCGCCGGATTGTCCGTCGGCTGCGTCATGGCGATGGCGGCGGAATAAATACCCAGGATCAGCAGCCACAGGATCATGGACCCTTCGTGATTGCCCCAGACGCCCGAGATTTTATAGATCAGCGGCTTGGCCGTATGCGAATTCTCCGCCACCGCCATGACGGAAAAATCCGATGTCACATACGCGTACATCAGCGTGAAGAACGCGAGCGCGATAAAAACGAAGCTGCCGAGCGCAGCACCCCGTCCCATCGCCATCAACCGCACGCTGCCCCGCGATGCCCCGGTGAAACCGGAGAATGCCTGCACCAGCGAAAGCGCCAGAGCCAGGCAGAGCGCAAGTTGCCCGAGTTCGCCGGTCACGAGGAGCCTGGCCCGCCCTGGCCTTCTTGCCAATGCCCCGAACGTTTCAGCGCATCCACCACTTCGGGCGGCATGTATTTTTCGTCGTGCTTGGCCAGCACCTCGCGGGCGAGAAACACGCCGCTGTTGCTGCGCGTTCCCATCGCCACCACGCCCTGGCCTTCGCGGAAAAGGTCCGGCAGCACGCCGGAATAATCCACCGGCACCGCATTTTTGCCGTCCGTGACCACGAAATGAACTTCCAGACCCCGATCGCGTTTGACGCTGCCCTTCTCGACCAGTCCGCCGATACGGAAGGCACGGCCCTCAGGGACTTTTTCCGGATGGGCGGCGATATCGCTCGGGCTGTAGAAAAACAGGATATTGTCCTGAAGCGCGTAGACGGCCAGCGCCGCCGCGCCCCCGCCCGCTAGCAGCAGAGTGATCG
The DNA here is from genome assembly GCA_036499145.1 of Micropepsaceae bacterium. Taxonomy (GTDB): domain Bacteria; phylum Pseudomonadota; class Alphaproteobacteria; order Micropepsales; family Micropepsaceae; genus CAIYRG01. The sequence goes on from DASYEG010000207.1 coordinate 21,830, forward strand.
CAAAGGCAAGGCGTCTTTGTTTCTTGGGGGTCATCTTCCGGTCCGGGCCAAAACGGCAACAATTTATATTGTATCGCTAAAACAGGTCCAGCGGCGAGAAAAGGCACTTTCCCGCGAGGCTTTTTCGTTAGCCTTGCTCCAGCCTGCCGCCAGTCCTATCAGTGGCGGGCGGTTTTCGCGGGCGCTTACGAAATGGTCCTGCGCGGCTTTGTTGCGTTCGTCGTGCTCGCTGCCCTGGCGTTTTTCACGTTTTTCTGGGCGCATGAGGAACGCCTGACCTGGTTCGATACCCGCCCGGTGCTGGCGGCGGCGGCCAAGTATGACGCGACAATCATTCGCGATCGCTTCGGCGTGCCCCATATCTTCGGGCGCCGGGATGCCGATGCGGGCTTTGGCTTGGGTTATGCCCATGCGACGGACGATTTCCCCACGCTTCAGCGCGCCTTTCTTTCCGCGCGCGGCCGCCTGGCCACCTTGGATGGCGTCAAGGCGGCGGAGAGCGATTATCTTGTGCAACTCCTGGGCATCTGGGATGCGATCGGGGCGCATTACGAAACCGACCTTTCTCCGGAGACACGCGCTCTGCTCGACGGCTATTCGGCGGGCCTGAATCTCTATGCGGCGCAGCACAGGGGCCAGGTGCTCCCGGGTTTCACGCCGGTCCGCGGCCAGGATGTCGTGGCCCTCTTCATGCTGCGATTGCCGTTTTCCTACGGGCTGGAAAATCAGCTCCACGCCCTGATCGCCGGGGGCGCCGGCAAGGTGGCGCCGGATGTCTCGCAGGGACGCGCAACGGCGATTGCCGTGGCGCCATCCCGTTCGGCCGATGGCGCGACACGGCTGCTGGTCAACCCGCAGGGGCCCTTCGAAGGGGTCCTCTCCTGGTATGAAGCGCGCATCGTGTCCGGCGAAGGCTGGAACCTCGCGGGCGGTCTGATCCCCGGCTCGCCCGTTATCATGGCGGGGGCCGGACCCGGTTTCGGCTGGGGTATCGCTCCCAACCATCCTGATCTTGCCGACGTCTATACGCTGGAGACCAATCCCAACGACCGCTATTTTTATCGTTTCGAAGGCGAATGGCGCCGCCTTCAGACGCGCGAGGCGCGCATGGTGGCGCGGCTCTGGGGACCCATCCGCATCACCTTCCGGCGCGAAATCTTGCGTTCGGTTCAGGGGCCGGTGATCCGCAACGCACGCGGGCTATTCGCCGTCCACTATGCGGGCCAGGACGATCTTAAAGGGGTGGAAGCCTTCTTCCATCTCAACAAGGCGCAGAATTTCGAAGATTTCACCGCCGTCCTGGCGTCGGGAGGAATTCCGAGTCTCGATTTCGTCTATGCCGACAAAACTGGCCGCATCGCCTCTCTCTATAATGCAGCGTTTCCACAGCGCGCCGACGGCTATGA
>DASYEG010000208.1:0-5536 GCA_036499145.1 Micropepsaceae bacterium
GAGTATTACGGCGAGAAATGCGAACGCCCCGATGCCGATGCCGATGACCAGCCCTTCCCCGGCGGCAAATTCGCTGGCGCGGCGGGCCGCCCGTCCCTCCCAAAATTGCATGCCGAGGGCGCACGCATAGAGCGGCAAGAACACGCCCGCCCCGAGCAATATTCGTGACAGCGCAAGCGGGGGAGCCTCCGAACGATAGAGCCCGGCCCACAGCCGATACAGCGCCGGCGCGGCGATCAGGCCGCATGTCAATGCTGCGCCGGCAATCGTGAGGACTGCCCATAGGGGGACGCGCCGCCGCGCGCATGTCACGGAAACGATCCACGCGTTGCGGAACGTCAAAGGCTCCATGTCACTGCCGGATTGCCCCAGGGACTCTATAATGCATTAGATCGGGCGTTTTCAAAACGGGTCAGGGGTGTGCATGCCGGACTGGAGCAGTGGATATGTTACGGATGTCGAATATACGGAGGCCTCCTACTCGGCCCAAGCGCCGCAGCAGCTTGCGCTCACCGCCATTGTAAACGGTTTCGAACCGCCCGATGTCAGCCGTGGATTCAGCTATTGCGAACTCGGATGCGGCAAAGGGCTGACGAGCCTCATCCTCGCCGCCGCGAACCCCGATGCCGTTTTCCACGCCGTCGATTTCAATCCGGCGCATATCGCCCATGCCCAATCGCGCGCCCGCGCGGCACAGCTATCGAACATCTTCTGGCACGAAAAGAGCTTTGACGAACTCTCCGGCAAGGCCGGCGACGATCTGCCGATGTTCGATTTCATGACCATGCATGGGGTGTGGAGCTGGGTCGCACCTGAGCAGCAAAACGCCATCCTCAAATTCATGGACCGGCATCTGAAACCGGGCGGCCTGGTTTTCGTAAGCTACAATGGGATGCCGGCCTGGAATTTCATGGCCCCCATCCAACGGATATTGCGCGAATTTGGGGGGCTTTCCGCGTTGCGGAGCGACCGTTCGATAGACGGCGCAATCGCCATGCTGGCGCGGCTGGGCGAGGCAAAAATCATCCCGCCTGAGTTCGAAAAGGCCCTGAAACGGCTCACCGAGGGGCCGCATCGCCGCAACCTTACTTATCTGGCACATGAATATCTCAACGATCATTGGCAGCCTGCCTATCACCTCGACGTCGCCCGCGCCTTTGCATCGGCAAAACTGGCCTATGTCGGCACCACCGACCTGCTCCGAAATTTCACCAATCTCACGCTTTCGGACGCGCAGCGGACCCTGCTCGATGAAATCGCCGTGCCGGAATTGCGCGACACACTCAAGGATTTCTGCCTCGACCATTGGTTTCACCAGGATGTCTATGTGCGCGGCGCAAGGCGCATGACCGAAGAGCGGCGCGACTCATTGCTCTCCTCGCTCTGTTTGGCGCTGATCCGCCCTGTCCCAACCCGCATCGAAATCGCCGGACCGGAAGAAACGGTCTGGCGGCCGGATGCGGCGGCTTATGGACCGTTCCTGGACGCGCTGCAGTGCCGCCCACACAGCGTTTCGGAGCTGGTCTGCCTTCCTGGCGTCCCTGCAAGCTATAAGCGCAAAAGTCTTGAGGTCGTGGGGGTGCTGGCCGGTACGGGGGTGGCGGCGCCATACAAGGAGCCGGACGCCGCCACACTGGCGAGCTGTGACAGGCTGAATCGCCTCGCCGAGGCCGAAGGGGAAGTCGCGCTAACGCAAAACGCCACGATCGCGGCGGCTTCGCTCGGCTTGGGTATGCCGATGCCGGCCGCCCTATTCGATGTTTATCTTGCGCTCCGCCGCGGCAAGAAACCCGATGCTGTCCTATTTGCGCGGCATTTTGTCCAAAGATGCAAGGATGACGGCGGCCATCCCATCGTCGACGGCAAATCCTATGAAGACGAGGCCGCGGCGTTAACCGCAGTTGAGCGAGATTACCAGGCGAAGATCGAGCACATCGTACCGCTTTGGCAGAAACTCGGAATGATCTGAATGCAGACCGCCGGCAGGCCGACGGCGGAAATATTACCCATGAAAGCGGGCTGCGTTAAGCTTGCGGCCAAAGCGTATCTTGCCGTATCAGCCTCAAACGGAATATAGAAAACCTGCCATTTTTGGGAAAACGAAGATGCGGTTCCTGATTGCGGTTTCCGCCGGGTGCTGTGCGCTGGTTGCCGCAAACACGGGTTTCTCCCAACCAGCACCCCAGCTCTCACCGGACGAAATTGTCAAAGCACTGAGCTGTCCGCCGGGCACCGATCTCAACGCAAGCGGCGTGTGCGAATCCGTTTCGGCGCCAGCATCCGTTCCCGTGGCCGGCGCGCCTGGGGTGGAAATCTGCGCCGCGCCGCCGGATGTGCCGCGCGTTCTCGTCAGGACCCCCGATGGGGATTGCGTCCCGGCCAAAGAAGGCACACTCGGCTTCGACTTGGGCGCGGGGGTCACGGGGGCCGCATCGGCCGGCAATGCCACTTCCCATCCCCCGGCCAGTGCGGTCTCGCTCACGCCTCGCAACAATGCGCCGGTCGCCGCTTCGGTCACGCTGCCACGTCTCGATCTGCTCCTGACGTTCGATACGGATTCGGCCAGCCTCACCGATCAAGGCACCGCCAACGCAATGGCCTTCGCCGAAGCGCTGAAGCGGCCGGAACTGAAGCAGGCGCGCTTCGAGATTGAAGGTCACACCGATGCGACCGGCACCCATGAGCACAATCTTGCGCTCTCGGAGCGCCGCGCGCAGGCCGTGAAGGCCTTTCTCACGTCGCATGGGGTGGAGGCGGAACGCCTCAACGCCGTTGGGTATGCTTCCGATCGTTTGGCCGTACCCGATCAGCCGGCATCTCGTGCCAATCGCCGCGTTGTCGCGCGCAGGCTGCAATAGCGCAAATGCTTGTCGGTGCGATGGGCGCGTTGGTCACGCCTGGGGGGCCGTTTTGTTTGGGATGTTTTCGCGCCGGTTGGCGTTAGCGCTGGGAATTCTTGCGCCCGCCGTCTGGGCGCCATCTGCCTTTGCCCAAAACATTCTTCCTCCTCAAATTCTCGATCCCGCGGTGCGGACTGCGCAACCGCCTGCCGTGGCGCGTAGCGGCGATATTCTGGCCGCGCCCGAGCCCGGTGGCTGTCCGCTCGAAAATTCCAACGTTCGGTTGACCCTCAAGGCGGTGGAATTCCGCGATGCACCGGACTTGCCGCCGGATACGCTTGCTGCCGCCTATCAGGGACTGATCGGACGGGAAATTCCGGTCAGCGCGATCTGCCAGATCCGCGACCGCGCAACGACGATCCTGTTCCGGCGCGGTCTGCTGGCACGCGTCGAAATCCCGGAACAGACCATCATGCAAGGGCGGCTCAGCCTGGACGTCATCGCGGCCTATGTAGCGGCGATCCAAGTGCAGGGCGATGCCGGGCCGGCGCAGAAAAAAGTCGAGGATTATATCGAAAGGCTCCGCGGCCTGCGGCCGTTCGATATCAACGCGGCCCAGCGTTATCTGCTGCTTGCTTCCGACATTCCCGGTGTCGTCATTTCCGCCAGCCTGCGGTCCTCCTCGCAAGGCCGCGGCGCTGTCGAACTCGACATCCAGGTCGGTCACGTCCCGTTCGGCGCGGTCCTGGCCAGCAACAATTTCGGCGCTAAGACCGCGGGCCGCATGGGTGCGCTTATGCGGGCCGATTTCAACAGTCTCACCCCATTTGGCGAGCGCACCTCGCTGATCGCCTATTCGACGTTCGATGGGAATTGGCGCGAACAGCAGGCGATTCAAGGCGTCGAAGAAGCGCGGATCGGAAGCGACGGACTGGTGGCGAAACTCTCGTTCGCTTACGCCAGCACGCATCCGGGCGATATCCTGGGGCCCTTGAACATCACGGGCAAATCGATTGTGGGCGATTTTCGTCTCGCCTATCCGATCATCCGCTCACGCTCGCTGAATGTGAGCGCGACCGCGGGCGCGACCTATGTCCGCCAGGACATCGATGTGTCCACCATTCCGTTTACGCGCGACAGGCTGAGCCTGTTTATCGCGCGACTTTCCGCCGACAAGGCGTGGAGCGATGTCCCGGTGACTCTCGGCGGTGGTATAGAACTGCACAAGGGCGTCGGATCGGCGCTTGCGGGCAGCAGTGCCTGTTCTCCGGCATCGCCCTGCCTGCTGTCGCGCTTCGAAGCGCGCCCCGATGCGTTCGTTCAGCGCGCCGATGGCCGGATTGCCGTTCAATGGCTGCCCTTGGTTTCGACGGTCGCCACGTTCCAGGCACAGCACAGCGATGTGCCGCTGTTGGCGTACGAAGAATTTGCCATTGGCAATCTGACCGTCGGACGCGGTTACGATCCTTCCGTCCTTTCGGGGGACAGCGGGATCGGTGGAGCGGCCGAACTTCAAATCGGCCCGTTCAATCCGGGCGGCATCGCGTTCTTTGCGCCAGGCCTGACCTTCATCGGCTTTTTCGACATCGCTCGGGTATGGAACAAGGACACCGGCGGCGTCGTTCGCAGCCTGCGTTCCACCGGTGCCGGCATCAATCTGCAGATCGTGCAGCACGTTCAAATCCAGCTTCTCTATTCCAAACCGCTCGATAATGTTTCGGGCTTGCTGGCTTCGAAGCCTTCCAGCCGTTTCCTTTTCAACATGACCGTGGGATTTTGAGTGTGAAAGCGCGACCATGAAACCTCTGCCCAATTCCGCTTCGGGGCTCAAGGCGCGTCTGCTTTGTTGCACCGCGATGTCCTTGTTCGCCGCGCCTGCCCTTGCCGATACGGTCACCACAGTCGGCACGATTGCGAACTGGAAGGACAATGCGGGGAATAACACCGCGACACCGGGCGGAAGTTTGCTCTCCGATGACGGCACGACGGTGGCTGTTAGCTTGGCGGGATCGCGCACCATCCTGGATTGGAAATCAAGCGATCCGCTGAACATCGCCAGCGGCAAGGCGCTGTCGTTCCAATTCCTCGGGCGCTCCGACATCGTATTGAATCGGATTACAGCCGGCTCCGCCACCATCAGCGGCACGCTGACAGGCACGGTTGCCGGAACTCCCGGCGGCAATATCTGGATCGCGGCGCGTGACGGGATTCTGTTCGGGGACGGCGCCGTTGTCAGCACCGGCGGACTGCTCGCCACGACATCCCCGATGACCACGACCGATGCAAATTTCCTCGCGGGCACGGAGGCCGTGTCCGGTGCCAATCATATTTTCACCTTCGGCGATGCCGTGAACGCGGTTTCGATTGGCGATGTCCACATCACGGTCAATGGCGGCCTGCTTGCCTTCGTGGCGCCGGTGGTGACGTCGGCTGCGAACACCGCGGGAAACGGCGTGGATGGCACCGGTTCGGTGTTATATGGCGCGGCCAATGCATTCAAAATCACGTTGGCGCCCGACAGTGCCACGAATTGGGATCTTGTCAGTTTCGAGGTGCCTGCCGGAAAGGGAAGTTCGGCGGCGGGAAGCATCATCGGTTTGGCCGGACAGACAAACATCACCGGCAGCGTCTATCTCGCCGCGGTCAATTCGACGGTCCCGACACGAATCATATCCGTCAGCGGTCCCATCGCAACC
>DASYEG010000209.1:0-15772 GCA_036499145.1 Micropepsaceae bacterium
CGAGCAACGTCAGCGCGCTCAACGACAACGACCAGTGGATGCCGATCACACTCCCCATAATGCCGACCGTGATGCCGCTGAAGGCGCGCAAACCCAGTCCCGCCATGCTGTAGAGCCCAATCACACGACCTCGGATCGCGGGCGGCGCATGCATCTGAACGAGCGCCTGCGCCATCGAATTGAACGACAGTTCCAAGAACCCGGCCGCAAACAGGACCACGAGCGCCAGCGGATAGAAATTCGTCACCGCAAACCCCGCGATGGCACAGCACCACAGCATGGCCAGGACGAATGCCGTGCGCGGATTGGGCGGCAGTCCGCGGCTTTCCAGCACGATCCCGCCGGTCAATGCCCCCGCGGCATCGGCCCCCAGCAGCGCGCTGTACATGACACCCGCATCGCCATGACCGAGATCGCGGCCGAATTCCGGCATCTGTGCCTGATAGGCATTGGCAACAATCAGCGAGGCGCAGCCCGACAGCATAATCATGGATACGATGGTGCGTTCGCCCGCGATGGCGCGCGCGGTCGCAAGGATGTCGGCGAGCCCGCGGACCGCGGCAGCCGGTGTCGCACGGGCGGGGCGAAACCGCGGACCGTAGGGCGCCTTCCACAGCCAGAGCATCAGCGGGAGATAGAGCACGACGTTCAGCATCAACCCGTGCGCCGGACCGAACGCGAGCAGGAAGACAGCCCCAACCGCCGGACCGGCAAGCAAGCCCAGGTAACGTGACGTGGCCATCAGGCGCACCGCGCTCGGAAGCTGCGTGGGGCCGACGATATCGTGGATCAGCAATTGACCCGGCGGACCCCAGAACACGCCAGCGCATCCATGGATCAAGAGCAGCAGGGCCGCATGCCACATCTGCAGGCTGCCGGTCAGGATCAGCACCGACCAGGCGAGCGAGCAGAACATGAAAAGCGCCATGCCGATTTGCACCAGCCGGCGCGGGTCCACACGATCCGCGAGCGCGCCCATGAATGTCGAGAACAGCAGAAAGGGCAGCCAATGCGACAGCACCGCAAAACCACCCAGCGCCGGCGAATGGAATTTCTGGAACGCCACCCAATAGGTGATCACATGCTCGATGCTGTCGGCCATCATCGCCAGCGCATTGCCGGAGAGATAGGCGCGATAGCCGGGATGACGCAGAGCCGCGAAGGATCGGGGCGGCGCTACGGCACCTCCGGAAGCGGAAGGAACGGTGCTCAAATGGGTTTCCTACGTCGGACGGGCAGTCCCCGTCTGGCAATGGCCTGTGGCTCAACGCATATCGGCGCTTGGAGCCACGGTCAATGAGATGCGTGGGCGGCGCAAAGCCTGGACGGCGCAGCCCGGACCATCCCTCGGCATTCCCGCCTTGTGCCGTTCGGAGACGCTCTATGACTTCAGGACTTCCCCTAGAAAATGGCCACCGGATTGACCGGCGAGCCTGTCCCGCCTTCCACCGGCAACGGCGCGAATGAAATCACGAACTCGTAGCGATTTAACCGCCGCGCCGTTTTGACCAGCTCCTCGAGATCGAGGCACTCCACGATGTTGATCCCCATCCAGTTCAAGACAGCCACATGGATCGGATTGCGCATGCCCTCCCAGCCGGGCCGCGGATTCCAATCGATGTTGAAGTCGTGGCCAATGAAAGCCGGCAGCCTTTCATGCATCCACGGAATCGTATCCGGATAATAACCCGCCACCTGTCCCGTCCACGGACCCAGCGCCGCACGCCGCTTCCAACGGCCGGTGTAGAGCAGCGGGATGTCGCCGGGACCGATCTTCACACCGGATTTCTTTTCCCATGCTTCGAGGTCCGCGCGCGTGATCGGCACATTGGGGTCTACCGAGTCGACGCCCTTCAGCGCTGCGATGTCGTAAAGAACGGCGCGCGTCGTGATGCCGTTCTTCCAGTTCATGATGCCGCCCTTTTTGCAGCCGCTCTCGTTGGTCACATTGTCCTTCACGGGCACGCCATTATACATCTGGCCGTTTTCGAAGAAGTGACACCAGCTGTCGATGTGCGCGATGGTTTGGCCGTGGTAGCTCACCTGGTAATTGTCCGTCGTGCCGCCATCGGTGATCTGGTTGGTGACGCGGTGAAAAACACCGGCGGCGTTGACGTCGACCTCGACCGTTTGCGGTTCGGCGTGGGCGAGCGACACCACGATTCCGTTTTTCACCAGCTTCAACGCGCTGGCCACCTTCTCGGGCGTGATGAGCTGGTCGTGCCCTGGGACTCCTGTCCCAACGGAGCAAACTTGCCCCAGGTCTTGAACTCCGTCCGCCATTTCTCATATTGGGCCCGCAGCGCCGCCGTGTCCGGCGGAGCGACCGGCTGCGTTGCCTGCGCGGGAGCAGCGTGGGCCTGCGTTCGCAACGCAAATCCACCGGTCAGACCAGCCACGGCCAGGCCGGCACTTATTGCGACCGATGTCAGATGATTTCGCATGCGCGTCTCCCCTGTGTTTTGGCCCAGTCCTGTGTTTTGGCCCGGTGTTTGAATTCCCAAACCGGATTGCCCATTTGGCCGGTCAAGCGTGGCCGCATGATACACGCGTGAGGCGCGCTGAGGATAGCAGCGCGATTCATCCCCAAGGCCATGCGACTGTGCTAGAAATTGTCCGTGCACTCATTAGGATGACCCATGGCGCTCGATGTGGCCGACCAGACCATTGCCGAACCGGGCCGCGCGGTCCGCCATACGCGAAGCGGCAAGGAGCTGATCTACCGCCATAGCCTGCTGGTGCGGTTGGCGCATTGGATCAACGTGCTGTGCGTGGTGCTGCTCCTGATGAGCGGGCTGCAGATCTTCAATGCCCACGCGATGCTGCATTGGGGCATCAAGGGCGATGAGGCGGACCCCGCGATCCTGTCGATCTATGCCGAGGAGCAGCTTGAGGGGCCGCCGATCGGCTGGGTTCAGATCGGGACCGCGAAATTCAACACCACGGGTTGGCTCGGCGTCTTCCGCGACCGCGACGGATTTCTATCCGGCCGCGCCTTTCCCTGGTGGCTCACCATCCCGAGCTATCAGAATCTGGCCGAAGGCAGACGCTGGCATTTCTTCTTCGCGTGGCTGTTCGCGCTGAACGGGCTTGCCTATCTCGTCTATGGATTTGTGGCCCGGCACTTCCAGCGCGATCTTGCGCCCACGCGTTTCGATTTTGCCCATATCGGACGCTCGATCCTGGATCATCTGACGTTCAAGCATCCGCGCGGCGAAGCCGCCAAGCGCTACAATGTGCTGCAAAAGATGACCTATATTGCGGTCATCTTCGTTCTGCTGCCGTTGATGATCGCCACCGGCCTCACCATGTCTCCGGGCGTGGATTCCACGGCGCATTGGCTTTTGGATGTGTTCGGCGGCCGGCAATCGGCCCGCACGATTCATTTCTTCGCCGCAACCCTGATCGTTTTGTTCATCCTCGTGCACCTGATCGAAGTGCTCATCTCCGGAGTCTTCAACGAATTGCGCTCCATGATTACCGGCTGGTTCGCCGTGAAACCGGAAAAACCAGGCGCGAAAAGTCCAGAAGAGAGGGCCAAGCCATGACACGTGAACTCATCACGCGCCGCGCCGCGCTTACGGGCGTTGCCGGGACGGCTGGATTGATCCTTTCGGGCTGCGACCGGCTTTCCCAGAACCAGACGTTCCAGCGCATGCTCGAAGCCGCCGAGAAACTCAATCTCGGCGGGCAGCGCCTGGTGCTCAATTCCTCCGCGCCGCTCGCGCGCGAATACCGGAAATCCGACATCTCGCGCGTCTTCAAGGCGAATGGCACGGTCCGTCCGGACGGCGAGGAATATCGGCGCATGGCATTCGAGGAATTCCAGAACTGGAAGCTTCAGATCGGCGGCCTCGTGAACAAGCCGCTTTCGTTTTCCCTTGAGGAGCTGAGGGCGATGCCGTCACGCACACAGATCACGCGCCATGATTGCGTGGAGGGCTGGAGCGCGATTGGCGAATGGACGGGCGTGCCGCTTTCGGCTTTGCTCAACCAAGCCGGGTTGAAGCCCGATGCGCGCTACATTGTGTTCCGTTGCGCCGACGATCTCATCGGATCGCGCGACGGCAGCGGCCTGTATTATGAGAGCATCGATCTGGTGGATGCGTTCCACCCCCAGACCATCATGGCGTATGCGATGAACGGGAATATCTTGCCGATCGAGCACGGCGCACCGTTACGGCTGCGGGTGGAACGCCAGCTCGGCTACAAGATGGCGAAATATGTGATGCGTATCGAGGCAGTCGAGGATTTCTCCAAAATCGGCATCGGCAAAGGCGGATTTTGGGAAGACCGCGGCTATGAATGGTACGCGGGGATTTGATTCTCGTCGCATCAAACGAGCTTTTGCCCGCCCATCACCGCCGCGATATCGGCACGCGCCTTGGGGGATCGCCGGTAATATTGGTGAGAGCTTCCCGGGTCGCGGTCATAATCGTTGAATGACGAACAATCGACCATCCGGAATTTCGCGGGCGGAAACAGGTTCTGGTCGACGCGGTCGTGCGGGCCCTCCTGGCCGAGCCTCTTCGCGCCCAAATTGACGGCCATGCTCAGGCTCAGGACCGCGTCCGCCGTGCTGTAATAAACGGAGGTGCGTTTCGTAAGCTGCTTCAGGTCGCACAATCGGCCGGGAGTCGGAAAGCTGAAACTGTCATAACGCTCGTCGGCGGCGCAAAGAAACGCTTCATCGAACAGATCCGCGGCGCCGTTCCCATGCAGGAACCAACTCTCCACGGCGGCTTGCAGCGCCCAATTGCCCATACTGTGCGCCAAGAGGAAACTGCGTCGCCCCGATTTTCGCACCGCCGTGACGATCGGTTCCAGATTGGCAAAGAAACTCATGATGTGCGGCCCGGATTGGCCGGCAACGGTTTGGTCATGAATATAATCGCTCCACAGAATGGGAAACGAGACCAGCTTGCCGAGCGACGGCCAACTGAAAGAGATTACGGTCGTGTTGGCGCCCGGCGCGCCGGACTGGGCGAACCATTGCTGATTGAAGGCCGCGCGCGTGATCGCGTTTTCAAAGTTGTTGTCGAAACCGTGAATGAATATCAACAGATTGCGGCCCGGGGTCGACAGATCGGCGAGCGCCTCGGGACTAAATCGGCCTTTCGAGATGCTCTGGATGGATTTGATGGCGCCGGTCGTGTCCGCCGTCAGATTCGCATCCTCCACGAAGGCCGTGGCGTAGGTGATCTGGTTCGGATCGGTCGGCGAGACAATGGAGTCGCCATAGTTGCGATAATCGCTGGCCGCGCCGGAAATGACGCGATTGGTCGCAAAATAAACCGTTGTAGTCATCGGATGCTCCTGCCAGCTAAAGCTGGGGTATTATAGAGGGGAAACCGCGAGGCGATGCCGGATTCTCTCAACGTCCTCACCATGGCGCCCGCATTCGTGATATCCAACCGGCTATAATGCGTCCTGTCTCTCGCTTGTGTTAGGGTTCGCCGCCTAAAAAGCCTGATCGAATCGGCGCGGGGTACGCGCGCGGCTCGCAGCACGGGAGAGATTTCCATGGCGGTGACACTCAAGGTCAACGGCAAGACGCACGCACTCGACATCGAGCCCGATATGCCGCTGCTCTGGGCGCTGCGCGACGAGATCGGGCTGACAGGAACCAAGTTCGGCTGTGGTATCGCGCAATGCGGCGCCTGCACCGTCCACATCGACGGACAGGCGATGCGCTCGTGTTCGGTGCCGGTTTCGACCGCGGCCGGTAAGGACATCACCACCATCGAGGGGCTCGCGGCCGCCGATGGCAAGCTGCATCCCGTGCAGGCGGCCTGGATCGCCGAGGATGTGCCGCAATGCGGCTATTGCCAGTCGGGCCAGATCATGGCGGCGGTAGCCTTGCTCAAGACGAAGCCCAATCCCACGGACGAGGATATCAACGGCATTACCAATATCTGCCGCTGCGGAACCTATATCCGTATCCGCCGCGCGATCCATCGCGCCGCGACGACCAAAGCCTAGGATCGGGAGATATCCATGGGACATGTCGAACCGATTGCCCGTGACGAGGCTTTGTCACGCCGCAAATTCATCGTCACCGGAATGTCGGCGGGCGGCGGTCTGGCGCTCGGCTTCGCGTTTCCGGGGCTCGCATCGGCGCGTCCGCTGGGCGAAGCGCCGTGGAGCAACGATGCGCTGGCCGTCTCCAACGAGGTCAACGCCTGGATCGTGATCGATCCGGACGAAACCATCACCATCCGCATTCCGCATTCCGAAATGGGGCAGGGCGCGGGCACCTCCAATCCCATGCTTGTGGCCGAAGAATTGGAATGCGATTGGGCCAAGATCAAGGGCGAGTTCGCGTCGCCCAACCGCAATGTGCGCGAGAACAATGTCTACAAGGACCAGAACACGGTCGGTTCGCGCGGCGTCGCGACATCCTGGCAATATCTGCAACAGGCCGGCGCGAGCGCGCGGGTGCGCCTCGTGCAGGCCGCCGCCCATCAATGGAACGTGCCGGCGTCCGAATGCGTCGCGCAGAATGGCGCGGTCATTCACACGCTGACGAAACGTACGCTGACCTATGGCAAGCTCGCAGGCGATGCGGCGAAGATCACGCTGGACAAGGAACCGGCGATCAAGACACCGGATCAATACAAGCTGGTCGGCAAGCCGCTTGCCCGTCTCGATACGCCGGTCAAGGTCGATGGCCGCGCCAAATACGGCATCGATACCAAAGTGCCGGACATGGTCTATGCCGCGATCATCTCCTGCCCGGTGGTCGGGGGAACGGTCGCGAGCGTCGATGAAAGCGGCCTCGCCGGCAAGCGCGGCATCGTCAAGGTGGTGAAGCTGAAAGACGCTGTCGCCGTCGTCGCCGACAATACGTGGCGCGCGATGCGCGGCCTGGATGCGCTCAAGATCGATTGGAATTACGGCCCGGCCGGTACCAGCGACAGCGCGCAGATGCGCTCGATGTATCGCGCCACGCTGGACGAACCGATGATACAGGCGCGCCATGACGGCGATGCGCCGGGCGCGTTGGCCAACGCGGGCAAGATCATCGACTCCGTCTATGAGGTTCCCCATCTCGCGCACACGCCGATGGAGCCGTTGAATGCGACCGCGCATTTTCAGGCCGACCGGGTCGATGTCTGGATCGGCACGCAAACTGCGCTCGGCACGCTCCAGCAAGGCGCTGCCGCTTCGGGCCTTAAGCCCGAGCAAGTCTATGTCCACAACGCCTATCTCGGCGGCGGCTTCGGCCGGCGCTCCAAGAACGACGAAATGGAACAAGCCATCGCCATCTCCAAAGAGGTCGGCAAGCCGGTGAAGCTGACATGGAGCCGCGAACAGGACGTCCGTGGCGACCGCTATCGGCCACAGGCGGCCGCGCGGTTCAAGGCCGCGCTGGGGCCGGACGGCAAACCCTCCGTGATCGATGCGCGCGTCGCGGTCGGTTCGATCAATCGTTCGCTCGGGCGTCCCGTCGATGGCAGCATCGAAGGCCAGGCGGTCGATGGCATCGTCAATTCCGCTTACAAAATTCCGAATTTCTATGTCGGCGGCGTGATGAAGAACACGCATTTGCCGGTGAGCTTCTGGCGCTCGGTGGGCGGCTCGCAGAATTGCTTCTTCTACGAAAGCTTCATCGATGAGCTGGCGCACGCGGCGGGCAAGGATCCCTATCAATTCCGCCGTGACATGGTCGACCGGGTCGACTTCGTCGGTGTCCTTGAGAAGCTCGCCGAAAAGAGCGATTGGAAACAGGCGCTGCCAAAGGGCCGCGGCCGTGGCATCGCAGTGGCGGAAAATCACGGTTCGGTGGTCGGCACCGTGGCCGAAGTCACGGTCGACGCCCAGGACCGCATTCGCGTGGACCGCATGGTTGTGGCGGTCGATTGCTACCACGTGGTCAACCCGAGCATCATCGAGGCGCAGATGCAGTCTGGCGCCATCTTCGGCATGACCGCCGCGTTCTATGGCGAGATGACGGTGAAGGACGGTCAGGTGCAGGAATTGAACTTCGACACCTACCGGATGGTGCGCCTCGCCGAGGCTCCCAAGATCGAAGTCTATCTGGTGCCTTCCGGCGGCCCGAAATTCGGCGGCATCGGCGAATGCGGGACCGCGACGATCGCGCCTGCCATCACCAATGCGGTGTTCGCCGCGACCGGCAAGCGCGTTCGCCAATTGCCGCTCAAAAATATCAAGCTGTCGCAGCTCGCCAGTCTGTAGGGGCGGCATTTTCTGTAGCGGCGGCGTTTCGCCGAAAAACCCCCCACACCCCGCGCGTGGGGGGTATTTTGTGGAGCTTTGGCCTTTCCAGGAAAATGCTATCGTCGGTTCCGCAGGGGGACCGAGACTCGACGATGGACGATTTCTTCGCGGCGCTGAGGGACCGCCATGTCTATCGTGTGGCGGCGGCCTATGTGGTCGTCGCCTGGATACTGCTCCAGCTTTACAACAATTTGCAGCCCATCCTGAAGCTCGCGGACTGGGTCGGGACATTGGTGCTTGTTGTGCTCGTGACGGGTTTCCCGGTCTCGCTCCTGCTGGCCTGGGTCTATCAGATCACGCCCAATTCCGGCGCATGGCTGTCTCAGCGTTCGGCCAAGACACCGCCGCTTTTTCAGCCGAAGTCCACCGGCGGCATTTCCATCGCCGTCCTGCCATTGGCAAATCTGTCTGGGGATTCGACCCAGGAATTCTTTTCCGACGGAATGACCGACGAGATCACATCGGCGCTCGCCAAGATACGGGATTTGCGGGTCGTCGGACGTTCCTCGGCGTTCCAGTTCAAAGGGCAATACAAGGATCTGCGCGCCATCGGACGCGCGCTGAGCGCGCGTTACCTGATCGAAGGCTCGGTGCGCAAAGCCGGGGACCGGGTGCGCATCACAGCACAGCTCGCCGAAGCCGAGAGCGGGTCGCAGCGCTGGTCGGAAACCTATGATCGCGAACTCAAGGACGTGTTCGCCGTGCAGGAGGATATCGCCCACGCCATCGCCGCGGCCCTGCATGTGTCCCTCGGCCTGAAGCGCGGCGAATCGCTGGTGCCGAGCCGCACGTCCCATCTCGATTCCTATCAGGATTATCTGCGGGCCAAGGCGCTGGTGAGGGCGCGCGGCCCGCGCGAGTCCGGAGGCCCGCTTACGGAAGCGGCAAAATTGCTGGAGCAGGCGGTCGCGCGCGCCCCGAACTATGCGCCGGCCTGGGCCGTACTGGCGCAGGCTTACAGTTTGATCCCCGCTTTTTCTCCGCCCCCGACCGGCGGTTCCATCGCGGAATATCGCAGCCGGATCATGGAATCGCTCACCAAGGCGGAAACCTCGGCGCAGCGCGCCATTCGGCTCGATCCCTCCCATGCCGAGGGCTATATCGGGCTGGCGACGGTGCACACGTTCCGCCGCCAATTCATCCCGGCCGAAGACCTGTTCCAGAAAGCGCTGTCGCTCGATCCCAACAATCCGGACGCGCTGCAGATCTACAGCGTCGCCCTCGCGACGGCCGGCCGGATCAAGGATGCGCTTCCTTTGCGCCTTCGCTTGCGCGCGCTCGAGCCTTTCGTTCCCGTATTCAACGCCTTCACGGCGCAAATCCTCTGGCTCAACGGACAGGACGATGCCGCAATCGCGATACTGAAAGCGCTGCCGCGGAATACCGCCTTCGCCGCAATTTCCCTTGCCCAGATTCACGCGGCCGCGGGACGCTATGGGGAAGCCGCCGATGCATTGCTGGAGGCGGCGCCGGGGTTCTATCGCCCCGGGGCGGTGGAAATCGCCGCGGGTTTGTTGCGCACCGCCCCCGTGCACGCCGTCTCGGTTGAAAGCCTTCCCAAACTCGGTCCGCTCAGTTTCGTTTATCTTTATGCCGGTGCGCCCGAACGCGCCCTCGAACCTGCCGAAGATGGCGATCCCGATGCGCCAACGGCAATGCTGTTGTGGCACCCTTCGGCCGCAGCCGCGCGCAAGACGGTGCGTTTCAAGACTTTGGTGCACGGAACGGGAATGGTCGAATTCTGGCGCGCGCGAGGCTGGCCCGATCTCTGCCGCGCGCAAGGCCCCGACGATTTCGTCTGCGATTGAATCGCCCCGCCATTTCCGGCGCATGAAAATCACAGCCATCTTCCCGATCGCCGGTTGAGGGCAGCGCCGCATTTGACTAACTTTCTTTAGCCATGCGAATCGAGCGCGTTCTGTGAACGGAATTGGCCCGCGGGACCGGGTCAGACTTGCGGTCAGGATCGCCATTCCGGCCATTCTGACGGCAGCCCTGAGCGCCTGCGTCACCAAGCCGGTTCCGCGCATGCCGGCCCCGGTCGTGAATCACGCGCCCGTTGCCGCCGCATCCCCGGCGCCGCCACCGCCGGCGATGACGGCCCCCAACCCGATTTACAAGGTCGGTAATCCCTATCAGGTGGCGGGCATCTGGTATTATCCCAAAGAACAGCCGGATTATGACGAGACGGGAATCGCCTCCTGGTATGGAGCGGATTTCCACGGGATGCTCACGGCCAATGGAGAGGTGTTCGATCGCAACGCGATCTCCGGTGCCCATCCAACGCTGCCGATGCCCGTCAACGTGCGGGTCACCAATCTTCAGAACGGACGCTCGCTCGTGGTGCGGGTCAACGATCGCGGTCCCTTCATCAACGGGCGTGTGATCGATCTTTCCGAACATGCGGCCGATCTCCTTGGCTTCCGCACAACCGGCACGGCGCGCGTGCGCGTGACCTATCTCGGCCGCGCCGATCTCTTCGGCCCGGGCCTCGCGCCGCCGTCGCAGGAGACGCCGCCGGAGATCGCCATGGCGGTTCCCGCGGTCCCGGTGACGGGTGTCGATGCCACCCCCCTGCCGCCGGTGATGGGGGCCAAGGTGGAACCGCCGCCGCCGATGGTGAGCCTTCCCAAACCCGTTCAACACGTCGAAATTGCTCAGCTCGATGCGGTCGCGGATGGGCATGTCACCGAGATGGCAGTCCCCAAGGCGACGGCGATCTATGTCCAGGCGGGAGCGTTCACATCGCCCACGAATGCGGGCGCCGTGGCGGCAAAGCTTCAGAGCACGGGCGCGCGCGTCTATCCCGGACGCAAGGATGGCCGGCCGATCTACCGGGTCCGTATCGGGCCGTTTCAGGACGTCGGCGCGGCCGATTCAGCGCTCGTCCAGGTTCAGACCCTCGGTCATAGTGACGCCCAGATCGTGGTTGATTCTGTCTCGAGCTGAAGAAGCGGCGCGGGACTCGTCGAATCGCCGTTTTTCGTGCGTTGTTGCGTACCTCAGGGAGGGGTCGTTCGATGTTTTTTTCGGATCATGTTCGCCCATTGGCTTTTGGGCTTGCCGCCTGCGCAAGCGTGACCGCGCCGCAAGCCGTTCAAGCCGAGATCCTCACAACGGCCAAGCAGGCCATCATCCTCGATTATGACAGCGGCGAGACGCTGTACTGCAAATCGTGCGAAGAGCCGATGCCGCCGTCCTCCATGAGCAAGCTGATGACGGTGGAACTCGTCTTCCAGCGATTGAAGGACGGCAGGCTGAAGCCCGAAGACACGTTCCATGTGTCGGAAACCGCATGGCGGCAGGGACAGAAAGACAATGAATCCAAAATGTGGGTCGCGCTCAATTCGGATGTGGCTGTCGACGATCTGTTGAAGGGCATCATCGTGCAATCCGGCGGCGACGCCTGCGTTGTGGTCGCTGAAGCGCTCGGCGGTTCGGAATCGGGTTTCGCGGATATGCTCAATGCCCGCGCAAAGGAGCTGGGCCTTGCGCATTCGCATTTCGTGAATTCCAGCGGGCTTCCCGACCCCGGCCAATTCATGTCGGCGGAGGACATCGCGAAACTCTCCGCACATATCGTGCGCGATTATCCGGATTATTATAAATATTTCGCGATTCCCGATTTCACCTGGAGCAAGATCAAGCAGGCAAACCGCAACACGCTGGTCGATGAGAATATCGGCGTCGACGGGTTGAAGACCGGACATACCGAAGTCGGCGGCTACGGCATTGTCGCGTCGTCCTTGCGCAATGGGCGGCGGCTGGTCCTGGTGATCAACGGAATGAAAAGCGAGCGTGAGCGCATCAACGAGGCGCGCCGGCTGCTCGATATCGGTTATCGTGAATTCAAGGATTACAAGCTTGCCGACAAGGGCGCTGTGCTGGGCGATGCCCAGATCTGGGGCGGCGCGAAGAACGCGGTCGGTGTCACGGTCAAGGACCCGCTGGTCGTGATGCTGCCGGTGGATTCGCGGCGCGACATGAAGGTGACGCTGCGCTATGACGGCCCCGTGCGGGCGCCGGTCGTTGCGGGCCAGCAGATTGGGACCCTGACCGTTTCGGTGCCGGGAAAACCGGATAAGGTGGTGCCGGCGGTGGCTATCGAATCCATGCCGTCCAACTCGTTCCTCGATAAGATGATGATCGGGCTCCAGACGCTGATCTTCGGCGCCGACAAGGCGTGAAAGACCAAGATGTGAATGGTTCCGGGAAAATTCATCAGTCTCGAAGGCGGCGAGGGGGCCGGAAAATCCACCCAGGCGAAATTGCTTCGTTCCGCGCTGGAAGCGCGCGGCCATAGCGTTCTTTTGACACGCGAGCCGGGCGGCTCGCCGGGTGCGGAGGAAATCCGCAAATTGCTGGTGGAGGGTGAGCCGGAGCGTTGGACCCCGCTGGGAGAGACATTGCTGTTCCTGGCCGCGCGTGCCGATCACGTCACACGCGCAATCGCACCGGCTCTTGCGTCCGGAGCGTGGGTGATCTCGGACCGCTTCGCGGATTCGACCGTGGTCTATCAGGGCATTGCGCGCGGTCTGGGGATGGCGCGCGTGCGCGCCCTGCAAATGGCGGCGCTTGGCGATTTTATGCCGGATCTGACACTTGTCCTCGACGTGAACCCACAGGATGGTCTGGCACGCGCCGGCGCGCGCGGAGCGGCGGAGAATCGCTTCGAGCGCTTCGACGATGCGTTCCATCGCCGTCTGCGCGACGGTTTTCTCGCGATCGCAGCCGAAGCGCCGCAGCGCTGCGCGATTCTCGATGCCGCCGGAACGGTAGACGCCGTCGCCGCCAAAATCTGGAACATCGTCGCGGAGCGTTTGCGCCCATGAGTCCGGCACGCCGCGAGACCGAAATCGAGGAATCCGACCGCATCGAAGGTCAGGCGCATCCGCGTGAAACCTATGCCCTCGTGGGACAGGACGCCGCACTTTCGCGCGTGGCTCGCGCCATTCGTTCGGCCCGGCCGCCTCAGGCCTGGCTGATCGCCGGGCCGCCTGGCATCGGCAAGGCGACGCTGGCCTATCGCATCGCACGCTATCTGTTGCGCTATGGCGCGGGCGCGGCCGGTCCTGCCGATCTCTGCGTCCCCGCGAACGACCCCGTCTCGCGTCAGATCGAAGCGGGGGCACATCCGGGCCTCCTGGTGTTGAAGCGGCAGTTGAACGAGCGCGGCAAGCTCAGGACGGTTCTCGATGTCGCTGAGATTCGACGTCTCGGCGGGTTCTTTGGCATGACGGCCGAAGCCGGCGGCTGGCGCGTGGCCATCGTCGATTCCGCCGATGAGATGAACGACAATGCGGCGAATGCGCTGCTGAAGATTCTCGAGGAACCGCCGGGGCGCGGTCTTCTGCTTCTCATCAGCCACGCGCCCGGCAGATTGCTTCCGACCATCCGTTCGCGTACCCAGCGGCTCGATCTGAAACCGCTGTCCGATTCCGTCCTGGACGAAGCGCTGGTGCGCCTTCTTCCCGATGGGAGTAGCGATGACCGCGCGGTGCTCGTGCGTCTGGCCGAAGGCTCCCTTGGGCTGGCACTACGGCTCAGCAACGGCGATGGGCTGAAACTCGCGAGCGATGCGCAAGACATGATCGCGGTGCGCGGCGCACCGGATTTTCCGGCGGTTCTCGCTATGGCCGAGCGTGTGTCGCGCGCCGCGGACGGGTTGCAGCATTTCGGCGCATTTCTGTCGCAGGCGATTTCAAGCCGCATCCGCGAGCGCAGCCGAAGGGCCGAGGGCGACGACCGCGCGGTCGAAATGTGGGAACGCCTGAACGCCCTTTATGAGCGCGCCACCGGCCTGCATTTGGAACCGCGCCAGACGATTCTTGCCTCGGCACGCGAAATCGCCGGTGCGAAACGCCGCGGCGCGTTGTAGAACGCGAACATGCTTGTCGACAGCCACTGCCATCTGGATTTTCCCGATTTTGGCGCGGAACTCGATTCCGTTCTTGCCCGCGCCCGCGCGGCCGGGGTGGGACATTTCCTCACCATCGGGACAGAGCTGAAGCGATTTCCCGGAGTTCTCGCGGCGGCCGAAACCGCAGCCGACATCCATTGCACCGTCGGCGTGCATCCGCACGAAGCGGCGGAGGAACCGCTTTGCGGTCCCGATGTGCTGCTGAAGGAAAGCCGGCACGCGAAGGTCGTCGGCTTCGGCGAAAGCGGCCTCGATTATTATTACAATCACAGTCCGCGCGAGGCGCAGATTGCCAATTTCCGCGCCCATATCGCAGCGGCGCGCGAAGCCAAGCTGCCGCTCGTGGTTCACACGCGCGACGCGGAAGACGACACCATCGCGATATTGCGCGAGGAGCGGGAGAGGGGCGCTTTTACCGGCGTGATCCATTGCTTCACCGGCACCGCGCGCCTGGCCGGTGCCGCCTTGGAGCTGGGGTTCTATATTTCGGTTTCCGGTATCGCGACGTTCAAGAAATCGGACGTCTTGCGCGCGACTCTGAAAGAGGTGCCGCTGGACCGTCTGCTGGTGGAAACGGACGCGCCCTATCTGGCGCCCCAGCCGGCGCGCGGCAAGCGCAACGAGCCGGCCTTCATGGTGCATACGGCCGCGATGCTGGCGGAGCTGAAAGACGTTGCGCACGCAGACATCGCACGCGCCACCACGGAAAATTTCTTCCGCCTGTTCACCAAGGCTGGACCCGCGTGATCGCGGGCGATCGTCTTTGCGCGACCATCCTCGGCTGCGGCTCGTCCGCCGGCGTACCGCGGCTTGGCGGCCCGAACGGCGTGGGCGATTGGGGAGCGTGCGATCCGGCCGATCCGAAAAACCGCCGCCGGCGCTGTTCGCTGCTGGTTGAACGTGGGCGCACGGCAGTGCTCGTCGACACCTCGCCCGACATGCGCGAACAATTGCTGGCCGCGCGCGTGATCCATCTCGACGCCGTCCTGATGACGCATCCCCATGCCGATCAGACAAATGGGATCGACGATTTGCGGCCGCTGACATTTCTGATGAAAAGACGCGTGGACATGTACGCGGATGAAGCAGCACTCGCGCATCTGTCGCGCCAATTCTCCTATTGTTTCGAGACGCCGGCTGGCACCGAATATCCTCCCATCATCACCGGCCATGTCATCGCCGAGCCGTTTTCACCATTCCATGTGAACGGGGAAGGGGGCGCCATTCCGGTTGTGGCCTTCTGGCAGGGGCATGGACCGGTGCGATCGCTGGGCTTCCGCTCCGGCGGGCTGGCCTATTCCAGCGATGTCAGCGATCTCGATGCCGCCGCGTTCGCCGCTCTCGAAGGCGTGGAAACCTGGATCCTCGATGCGCTGCGCTATACGCCGCATCCGACGCACGCCAATCTCGAGACGGCGCTGGCCTGGATCGCGCGCGTCAAGCCGCGGCGCGCGATCCTCACCAATCTGCACATCGACATGGATTATGCCGAACTCGCCGCGCAATTGCCCGCCGGCGTCGAACCGGCCTATGACGGAATGATTGTCGAAGTTCCGCTCTGAATTGGATCAGCTCCAGAGCGCGTGTGAGGCAAGGCGCGCGCCTTCCGAA
>DASYEG010000210.1:0-13352 GCA_036499145.1 Micropepsaceae bacterium
GCTGTTCCTGGACCGCAAGAACGTGCTCGTGGCCGATGAGGTGCATCAGCGCGGCACCGTGGACCACACGCCTGTCTATCCGCGCGAAGTCGTCAAGCGCGCATTGGAATTGGGCGCCTCCGCGATCATCCTGGTGCACAATCATCCGAGCGGCGACCCCACGCCCTCGCGAAGCGACATCGCGATGACCCGTGAAATCGCCGCGGCCGCCAAGGCGCTGAAAATCGAGGTGCACGACCATCTCATCATCGGTCGCGGCAAGCACGCGAGCTTCAAGGCCTTGGGGCTGCTTTAACGCCGTCTGCTTTCAACGACAAATTTTCGCGAAGCTACTCCGATGGGCGCGAGACATCGCACTGCCGGATGGGCTTGGCGATCGGATTTCGATGTCAAGTCAGGAGCTTGGCGTGCAACAGACGGCCTTACCCGGATTTCATCAAACAGATTTTGTTATCGGCCCTATTTATGGTTAATATTTCCGTCTGCAAAAATTTCACCGCAATGTTTTATTTCGGAGACGGTCGATGGAACTTTCCTCGTTGTTCTCTGCATCGCGCCTGCGATATGGCCAAAGCACCATTGCGCAGGAAATTGGTGACTGGCTGTTCGAGTCCACTGCGCTCAATTTCAACATGCAGGCGCAGACCCAGACCAATTGGTGTTGGGCTGCGACATCGACAAGTGTTTCGCATTTCTATTGGTCCGCCAGCACCTGGACGCAATGTTCGGTCGCGAGCGCCGAACTCGGCCGCACCGATTGCTGCAACGCCTCGGTCCCTTCGGCTTGCAATGTCTCCTGGTATCTCGACCGTGCTCTGACGCGGACGTCGAACCTGCAGAGCATGGTGACGGGAACCATCGGCTTCGACGCGATCCTGGCCGAATTGAGGGCCGGCCGGGTGGTGGGCGCACGGATCGGCTGGTCGGGCGGCGGCGGTCATTTCATGTGCATATATGGTTGCAGCCGCGTCATAGGCACCGAATATGTCGATATCGACGATCCGATCTACGGCAAGAGCCACATCACGCTCGCGACGTTCACAAGCAATTATCAAGGCAGCGGGAGTTGGACCCACACCTACTACACCAAGAGGTATCCGATCTTGCATATCCGCCTTCCTATTCTTGAGGCTGTGCTCCTGGAAAAAATCCGCGAGGCGCGCCCGCTTCTGGCGGTCAAGCGCGGTTCCCAGGACTTCCAAACCGTGCTGGCGCCCGCCGCGGATTTGGCGGTGCCCCATCATGTCTATGTCGCGGGACTGCACGATCTCACACAAAAGGAAAATCCGTTGCCGGCCAATCCCACTGCGATGCGGGTCTTTGAGGTCACGGGCGACCGCAATACCGCGCTGTTCGATGTCTCGTTGCCGGAACAAGGACCGGCACAGGTCTTGTCGATGAGCGACGATGCGGCATCGCTCGATCTACTGACCCGGGGATTGACGGAAATCTCGCGGATGGCCGCGCGCGGCGAGGGTGAACCGGAATTGCGCTTCCTGCGGATCCCGGCACTCTATGTCGAGGCATTCTGGCTGCATTATCCCGATTCCGCCAAGGACGTTATGGTGCCGGTTCGGGGCATTGGGCTGTTCACGCCGTTTCAGCCTGTCGCCGAACAGCAATTCCTCGATGCGGTGCGCAAAGCCGCACGCGAGCGCAGCCATGGCGCGCCCGACGATACTATCGCGCCATAATTTCCGGGAGCAGCGCAGGCGCCGGGCCGTTCGATACCGCGAGGCATTTTGCCTTGCGTCCGTCCCGCGCGCTAAATTCGATCCCCGAAAGGAAGTTCCCATGCTCAAGCTCGACGACAATGCGCTTCTGCGCGATGCCGCCTATATCGATGGGCAATGGCGCGGCGCCGCGTCGAGCGCGCGTTTCGCGGTCAAAAATCCCGCAACGGGCGAAGTCATCGCCGAGATCGCCGATTGTGCCGAGGACGATGTCAGGATCGCGATCGAAGCAGCCCATCGCGCCTGGGCGCCCTGGCGCGCGAAGACCGCGAAGGAACGCGCCCTGCTGATGCGCCGCTGGTATGAGCTGATGATGGCAGCCCAGGAAGACCTGGCCCAATTGATGACCGCCGAACAGGGAAAACCGCTTGCCGAATCCCGAGGCGAAATCGCCTATGGCGCGTCTTTCATCGAATGGTTCGCCGAAGAGGGCAAGCGCATCTATGGCGATGTCATCCCGACCAATGCACCAGGGCGGAAAATCCTGGTGATGAAAGAGCCGGTGGGCGTGGTCGCCGCGATCACGCCGTGGAATTTTCCCAATGCCATGATCACGCGCAAGGTGGCGCCTGCGCTGGCGGCAGGATGTCCTGCCGTCGTCAAGCCCGCGCAACTGACGCCGCTTTCGGCACTCGCCATCGCCGAGCTCGCCCATCGCGCCGGCATCCCCAAAGGTGTCTTCAACGTGGTGCCCTCGACCCAATCCGCGCGCGTCGGAAAAGAGCTCACCGAAAATCCGCTGGTGCGCAAATTCTCCTTCACGGGCTCGACCGAAGTGGGCAAGCAGTTGATGCGCCAATGCGCGTCCACCATGAAGAAAATTTCGCTGGAACTGGGCGGCAACGCGCCGTTCATCGTGTTCGATGACGCGGACCTCGATGCGGCCGTCAAAGGTGCTATGGCATCGAAGTTCCGCAACATGGGCCAGACCTGCGTCTGCGCGAACCGCTTCCTGGTCCAGGACGGTGTCTACGATGCCTTCGCCGAGAAACTGGCTAAGGCTGTGTCCGCGCTTAAAATCGGCGATGGCATGATTGCGGGCGTCGAGCAGGGGCCGCTCATCAACATGGCCGCCGTGGAGAAGGTCGAACATCTGCTTGAGGATGCCACCGCAAAGGGCGCCAGAATCGCGGCCGGCGGTCATCGGCACAGGCTGGGTGGCACCTTCTTCGAGCCGACCATCGTGCGGGACGTGACGCCGGCCATGGATTTCGCACGCGAGGAGGTCTTCGGCCCCGTGGCGACACTCTTCCGCTTCAACGACGAGGCTGATGCCATCCGCCTGGCGAACGACACGGAATATGGTCTCGCGGCTTATTTCTATGCCCGCGATGTCGGACGCATCTTCCGCGTCACCGAAGGGCTCGAATACGGCATCATCGGCGTCAATGAGGGAATCATCTCGACGGAAGTAGCGCCCTTCGGCGGTATGAAGGAATCGGGTGTCGGCCGTGAAGGCTCGAAATATGGGATCGAGAGCTTTCTCGAGATCAAATATGTCGCCATGGGCGGGCTCGGTATGGCATGACGTGCGCGTTCTGACGAGGTTGCCATGATTCCCCGCTACGCCCGCGAACCCATGACGGCGATCTGGTCGCCGCAAACCAAATATCGCATCTGGTTCGAGATCGAAGCCCATGCCGCCGATGCCATGGCCGAGTTGGGAATCATTCCCAAGGAATCGGCCCGCATCATCTGGGAAAAAGGTCGCAACGCGAATTTCGATGTCGAGCGGATTGATGCCATCGAGCGCGAGGTCAAGCATGACGTCATCGCGTTCCTGACGCATCTGGCCGAGTTTATCGGTCCGGAAGCGCGCTTCGTGCATCAGGGAATGACGTCGTCCGATGTGCTGGATACGACGCTGGCGGTGCAGCTTTCCCGCAGCGCCGACATTCTCATTGCCGATGTCGACGGCCTTTTAGCCGCGCTGAAGACGCGCGCGTTCGAGCACAAATTCACGCCAACCATCGGCCGCAGTCACGGTATACATGCCGAGCCGACGACCTTTGGCGTGAAGCTTGCCGGCTTCTATGCGGAATTCGCCCGCGCCCGTGCGCGCCTCGTTGCCGCCAGAGCCGAGATCGCCACCTGCGCCATATCGGGAGCCGTCGGCACCTTCGCCAATGTGGCGCCGGTGGTCGAAGACCATGTCGCCGCGAAAATGGGCCTTGCCGTCGAGCCGATCTCGACTCAGGTGATCCCACGCGACCGCCACGCGATGTTTTTTTCCACATTGGCGGTCGTCGCAAGTTCGCTCGAAAGGCTGGCGACTGAAATCCGCCATCTGCAGCGCTCCGAGGTCGGTGAGGCGGAGGAATATTTTTCGCCCAAGCAAAAGGGCTCCTCGGCGATGCCGCACAAGCGCAATCCGGTGCTGTCGGAGAATCTGTGCGGGCTCGCGCGCATGGTTCGCGCCTACGCGCTGCCCGCGCTCGAGAATGTGGCGCTCTGGCATGAGCGCGATATCTCGCACTCCTCGTCCGAGCGTTACATCGGACCGGACGCCACCATCACACTGGATTTCGCGCTCGCCCGCGCCGCCGGTCTGATCGAAAGACTGGTTGTCTATCCCGAGCGCATGCTGGCCAATCTGGAGCGCACCGGCGGATTGGTGCATAGCGGCCGCGTGCTGCTGGCGTTGACGCAAAAGGGTATGGCGCGCGAGGATGCCTACCGGCTGGTGCAGGAAAACGCCATGCGCTGCTGGCGCGGCGAAGGCAATCTGATCGATCTTTTAAAGGCGAACACGGATGTGACGCATTTGATGTCATCCCCAGAACTCGCCGAATGCTTCGACCTCGCCTATCACTTGAAGGAAGTGGACCGCATCTTCACCCGCGTCTTCGGCGCGCATTGAGTCTGCGACGGATCACGCACATGGCGATGTCCATCGTGATCCTGGCAATGACGATGCTCGGCTGGGCCGGCGCCAATTACCGCGGCTGGACCGTGATGTTGTTGGGTGTGATTCCGCTGCCCCCCCCTCGCCGCCAAGGGTACCGAGTGGGCGAAGGCCGCAGGCGATCTCCATATAAATCTGGGCTGGATGCTGCTCGGCGTGTGATCCGAGACTATTTCGTGATTTCGGTTT
Organism: Micropepsaceae bacterium; assembly: GCA_036499145.1. GTDB lineage: Bacteria > Pseudomonadota > Alphaproteobacteria > Micropepsales > Micropepsaceae > CAIYRG01. The sequence goes on from DASYEG010000210.1 coordinate 4,828, forward strand.
CTATCTGATACTTGGCGACGTCCAGCAGATCTTCCATCTTGCGCCGGAGCATATGATCGGAGAGCGCGACCGCGCGCGCATCGAAATCGCGACGGACCTTTTCGAACACATCCTCGTCGCCCGCGCGTTCGAAATCGGCCGCTATGACTTCCTTGGCATAGGAATCGGCTGCTGGACCGGTGACGCCCATTTCGGACGCGGCCCAAAGGCCTAACAACTTGTTGCGTCTGGCATAAACTTTGAATCGCAACTCCTCATCGTGGGCCCATTTGGCTTCAAAGCCTTTTTCCCGTTTCTCGAACGACCCGGACATTTACATAACCCTCTGATAAAACAGAATTATTTCACTATCTTCAGCAAGCTCCAGGCGACAGTAGCGCGAGATGGAGACACGTGCGACACCCGTTTCGTCACACGGCTTGTCCTGAGGGTTAAGTTGCCGGAAGGGGCGCGCATCCGCTAAGTTCGACTCTGACGGGGTTGTCGCCTTTGGACGATAAGCCCCGTTGCCATTTCGGCGCGAACGCGTATCACGGGACCCGGCTTTTTGCCGAAAACCGGCGAGCCTGACAGGGTGCAAGACGCGCAGAGGTACGGATTTTTCATGAAACGCCGCAGGACGATTTACGAGGGTAAGGCCAAGATTCTTTATGAGGGGCCGGAGCCGGGTACCCTTATCCAATATTTCAAGGACGACACCACCGCCTTCGATGCCAAGAAGCGTGCCGTGCTCGAAGGCAAAGGCGTGCTCAACAATCGCATCTCCGAATATCTCATGACGCAACTGAACGGGATCGGCGTGCCGACTCATTTTGTGCGCCGTCTCAACATGCGCGAACAATTGATCAAGGAAGTGGAGATCATCCCCTTGGAGGTGGTGGTCCGTAATGTCGCCGCCGGATCGCTGTCCACACGGCTTGGCATCGCCGAAGGTCAGGCGCTGCCGCGCTCCATCATCGAATATTATTACAAGAACGATGCGCTCCACGATCCATGGGTGTCGGAGGAGCACATCACAGCGTTCGCCTGGGCGAGCCCGCAGGATCTGGACGACATCGTGAACCTCACCATCCGCATCAATGATTTCCTGTCCGGGTTGTTTCTGGGCGTTGGCATCAAGCTGGTCGATTTCAAGATCGAGTTCGGGCGGTTGTGGGAAAACGATTTCATGCGTGTCGTTCTGGCCGATGAGATCAGCCCTGATTCCTGCCGGCTGTGGGACATCCAGACCAATGAAAAGCTGGACAAGGATCGCTTCCGCCGCGATCTCGGCGGCGTCACCGAAGCCTATTCGGAAGTGGCGCGGCGGCTCGGCATATTGCCGGAATCCACCCAGGGCGGCACGGGCCCTGTGCTCGTCAAATGAAGGCGCGTGTTTTTGTAACGTTGAAGAGTGGCGTGCTCGATCCGCAAGGCAAAGCCATCGGCCATGCCCTGAACAATCTCGGCTTCGATTCGGTCGGCGACGTGCGGCAAGGCAAAGTCATTGACATCGAATTGGCCGAAAAGGATGAGACCAGAGCGCGCGCGCGTCTCAAGGAGATGTGCGAAAAGCTCCTCGCCAATACCGTGATCGAAAAATATGAGATCGAGTTGAAGCCGTGAAATCTGCCGTCATTGTGTTTCCCGCTTCCAATTGCGACCGCGACGCGCAAACCGCACTCGCCGATCTGACCGGAACAAAACCGTTCATGGTCTGGCACGGCGACACGGAAGTCCCCGCTTGCGACCTGATCGTCCTGCCGGGCGGATTTTCCTATGGCGATTATCTGCGCTGCGGCGCCATGGCGGCGCAGTCGCACATCATGCGGGACGTGAAGAAGAAAGCTGAAGCCGGCGTTGCCGTGCTTGGCATCTGCAACGGATTTCAGATCCTGACGGAGACCGGCCTTCTGCCGGGCGCTCTGATGCGAAACGCCGATCTGAAATTCGTCTGCCGTCCCGTGAATCTGGTGGTCGAAGAATCCCAATCCGCGTTCACGCGCCATTATTCCAAAGGCGAGCAGGTGCGGTTCCCGGTCGCGCATGGCGAAGGCAATTATTTCGCCGATGACGGGACGCTCGACCGTCTCGAAGGCGATGGACGTGTGCTTTTCCGCTATGCGCCGGGTGACAATCCCAACGGATCGGCGCGCGATATCGCCGGCATCTTGAACGAAAAGCGCAATGTGCTGGGCCTGATGCCGCATCCCGAGCGGGCCTGCGATCCCCTTTTGGGTTCGACGAACGGCCGCGCGCTCTTCCAAAGCCTCATTGAAACACTGTCCTAGGTTTTGGAATCGGTGACACAGATTACGCCACAGATCGTCCGCGAACACGGTCTTTCCGACAGCGAATATGCCCGCATCAAGCAGCTCCTGAATCGCGATCCCAACCTTGTCGAATTGGGCATCTTCTCGGTGATGTGGAGCGAGCATTGCTCGTACAAATCCACGCGCGTGCATTTGCGCAAACTCCCGACCAAAGCGCCCTGGGTCCTGCAAGGACCCGGGGAGAATGCGGGCGTCATCGATATCGGCGATGGTGACGCGTGCATCTTCAAGATGGAAAGCCACAATCACCCCTCCTTTATCGCGCCCTATCAGGGGGCTGCGACAGGTGTCGGCGGCATCATGCGCGATGTCTTCACCATGGGTGCACGCCCCATTGCCATGATGAACGCACTGCGCTTCGGCGAGCCGGCCCATCCCAAGACCCGGCATCTGATTTCGGGCGTGGTCGCAGGGATTGGCGGTTACGGCAATTGCATGGGTGTGCCGACAGTGGGCGGCGAGGTGAATTTCCACCGTTCCTACAATGGCAACATCCTGGTCAACGCGATGTGCGTCGGCCTTGCAAGGAGCGACAGGATTTTCCTTTCCGCCGCCAAGGGCGCAGGCAATCCAGTCGTCTATATCGGCTCCAAGACGGGGCGCGACGGCATTCACGGCGCGACCATGGCATCGGCCGAGTTCAACGAAGACTCAGAAGAAAAGCGCCCCACCGTTCAGGTCGGCGATCCGTTCACCGAGAAGCTGCTGCTCGAAGCCTGTCTCGAATTGATGGCGACCGACGCCATCATCGCGATCCAGGACATGGGCGCGGCGGGGCTTACCTCGTCCTCCGCCGAGATGGGGGACAAGGGCGGATCGGGCATCGAACTCGACCTCGATAAGGTTCCGCAGCGCGAAACCAATATGACCGCCTATGACATGATGTTGTCGGAAAGCCAGGAGCGCATGCTCGCGGTCCTTAAGCCGGGGCGGGAAGGAGAGGCCGAGGCGATCTTCAAGAAATGGGAGTTGGATTTCGCAGTGATCGGCATCACCACAGATACTAAAAGACTCGTGGTCAAACACAAGGGCGGGGTCGTTGCCGATATGCCGATCACCGCGCTGTCCGATGCGGCGCCGGTCTATGAGCGTCCCCACGAAAAGCGGGCGCCCGCCCGTAGCGCACCTATGTTCGACGCAACGCGCCCCGTGATGGAATCGCTGATGACGATTCTCGCTTCGCCGGATATGTGTTCGCGGCGCTGGGTGTGGGAGCAATATGACAATTCGGTCATGGCCGACACGATTCAGATGCCCGGCGGCGATGCGGCAATTGTGCGCGTCCATGGCACAAACAAGGCGCTCGCCCTCTCAACCGACGTGACGCCGCGCTATTGCAGAGCCGATCCGTTTGAAGGCGCGAAACAGGCGGTCGCCGAATGCTGGCGCAATCTGACCGCGGTGGGGGCGCTGCCGCTCGCGATCACCGACAATCTCAATTTCGGCAATCCGGAGCGGCCCGAAACCATGGGCGAGATCGTTGCCTCAATCGATGGCATCGGCGAAGCGTCGCGAAAATTGTCCTTCCCTGTCGTGTCGGGAAATTGCTCGCTTTACAACGAGACGAATGGCGAGCCGATCCTACCGACACCCGCCATCGGGGGCGTGGGTCTCATCAAAGATCTGTCCCGCATGGCGAGCATCGCGCTCAAGCGTGAAGGCGATGCGATCCTGCTGATCGGAGAAACCAAGGGCCACATCGGCCAATCGGTTTACTTGCGCGAGATCGAGGGCCGCGAGGAAGGGCCTGCGCCTTCGATCGATCTGGCGGCGGAAAAGAGAAACGGCGACTTCGTCCGTGGACAGATCGAACAGGGCCGCGTCGACACGGTGCATGATCTTTCCGACGGCGGCCTGCTGGTTGCGCTTGCGGAAATGGCCCTGGCGGGTGGCATTGGCGTTGCGTTGGATTTGGATACGGACATTGCACTTCTATTTGGCGAAGATCAGGGCCGATACATTCTTTCCGCTCCGGTCATTGCGGCTTCTTCCATCCTGGAACAGGCAAAGGCGGCAGGAATCGCGGCGTCTTTGCTAGGGCGCACCGGGGGCGATAAGATCATTCTGGAAGGTGCCGACGAAATTTCGCTTTCGAAGATTCGCTCGGCCCATGAGGGCTGGTTTCCGGCCTATATGTCAGGCGGCGAACTGCCGCCAACGAACTGAGGGTGCCCACGATGGCCATGCCGGCCAAGGATATCGAACTCGCCATCCGCGCCGCTTTGCCGGATGCCGATGTCACCATTACCGATCTTGCCGGGGACGGCGATCATTACGCGGCCATGGTGAAATCCGCCGCCTTCAAGGGCAAAACCCGCGTCCAGCAGCACAAGATGGTTTACGACGCGCTCTCGGGACGCATGGGCGGGCAATTGCACGCCCTCTCGCTGCAGACTTCAGCCAAGGATTGAACGCGCGCATCGCCGTCTTGACGGAACGCGACGCCGCCCCTACCTCAAAGAGCGAAAGGACACCCCCATGAGCCAGACTTCCGTTCACGACCAGATCGCCAAGGACCTCGCCGAAAACGAGGTGCTGCTTTACATGAAGGGCACGCCCGTATTCCCGCAATGCGGATTTTCGGCCGCGACCGTCGGTGTGCTCTCGGAGCTCGGCGTCAAATTCAAGGCGGTGGATGTTCTGAAAGACCCCGAAATCCGCGCCGGCATCAAGGAATTCTCCAACTGGCCGACGATCCCACAACTCTATGTGAAGGGTGAATTCGTCGGCGGCTGCGACATCGTGAAAGAGATGTTCGAGGAGGGCGAGCTTGAGGCCTACTTCAAGGAAAAAGGCATCGCGCTCCAAAATGCATAAAGAAAAGGCCGCGTTTTACGCGCGGCCTTTTTGCACTCGCTCTGAGAGACGATCAGCGCGAGTAATATTCCACCACCAGGCTTGGCTGCATCTGCACCGCATAGGGCACATCGCCAAGCTTGGGCGTGCGCAGGAATTTCGCCGACATCTTGCCATGATCGGCCTCGATGTAATCGGGCACTTCGCGTTCGGGGCTTTTCACCGCTTCAAGCACCAGCGCCATATCCTTCGCCTTGGAGCGCAACTCGATGAGGTCGCCTTCCTTGACGAGATAGGACGGGATGGTCACGCGCTTGCCATTCACCGAGACATGGCCATGGTTGACCAATTGCCGGGCCGAAAACGGCGTCGGCACGAATTTCGCGCGATAGACCACCGCATCGAGGCGACGCTCCAAAAGCCCGATCATCATCTCGCCGGTGTCGCCGGTCTTGCGCGAGGCTTCCTCGTAATAGCCGCGGAACTGCCGCTCGGTGATGTTGGCGTAATAGCCCTTGAGCTTCTGCTTGGCGTGAAGCTGTGTGCCATAATCGGAAAGTTTGCGCGATTTTCTCTGCCCGTGCTGCCCGGGGCCATAGTTGCGTTTATTAATGGGGCTCTTGCCGCGGCCCCAGATGTTCTCGCCCATACGGCGATCAAGCTTGTATTTCGAGGTCGTGCGCTTCGTCATGCGGTGTTCCGGCTCGCGTTTAAGGGGTCCGGCGAGGGGTCCGACGCCGAAGGCCGCGCACTATAGCCATGGACTTTTAACTGTCAAACGTCCTTCGGGGGGACAGGCTTTGGCGGGTTGCGGCGTTTTCCCTTGGTCAGGGCAACAATGACACCCCTTAAGGTCCGCACCTCCTGATCCGTGAGCTGGGCACGGTGCAGAATGCTGCGCAAATTGCGGATCATTCCGGGACGGTTTCCCGGAGGGAACAGGAACCCGCTCTTTTCCAGCTCGCCTTCCAGATGTTCGAACAGGCGGAACAGCTCCGCGCGGGGGGCAGGCAATGCGGCGCCATGGTCGATCTGCTCGGTGGGTGTCGCATCGGCGCTCCTGAACCATTCGTAGGCCATCAGGAGCACCGCCTGGCCCAGATTGATCGAGGAAAAACTTGGATCGGTCGGAATGGTGATCACACAATCGGCGAGCGCCACCTCGTCATTGCTAAGCCCCGCGCGCTCGTTTCCGAACAGCAGGCCGGTGGGGATGCCGGCAAGGGCCGCCTCACGCAGGCGGCGAGCGGCTTCGGCGGGGGTGAGCACCGGCTTTGCCATGGCGCGGTCGCGCGCGGTCGATGCGTAAACAAGACGCAGGGACCCAATTGCCGCCGGAACGCTGTCATAGACCTGGGCCGCCGCGATCAATCCGGCAGCCCCGACCGCCATGGCTTGCGCCTTCTCATTCGGCCAGCCGTCGCGGGGCTTGACCAGGCGCAAATCCGACAGCCCGAAATTCGCCATGGCCCGGGCGCAAGCCCCGATATTCTCCCCCAATTGCGGCTCAGACAGAATAATGACGGGTGCGAGGACCAGCTCGGGCATTGCATTCTCGATTTTGCCGCGGCTTCGACTGAGGCAATTGGTGGCGTGTAACAGCCCCTTTGACGGGAATAGGGTTCAATCGCTAAGAGACGCGGGCTTTGCTCCCCATGTGAAGGACGAACTTATGGCGAAAATCAAGGTCGCAAATCCTGTTGCCGAACTCGATGGCGACGAGATGACCCGCATCATCTGGGACCTCATCAAGAAAAAACTGATTCTGCCCTATCTCGATATCACGCTCGAATATTACGATTTGGGCGTCGAGCACAGGGACGCGACAAACGATCAGGTCACCGTCGACGCGGCGGAGGCGATTCGGCGCCTTGGCGTCGGCGTGAAATGCGCCACCATCACGCCGGACGAAGCGCGCGTGAAGGAGTTCAACCTCAAACAGATGTGGAAGTCGCCCAATGGGACGATCCGCAACATCCTCGGCGGCACGATCTTCCGCGAACCCATCATCTGCAAGAACGTGCCGCGCCTCGTTCCGGGATGGACTCAGCCCATCGTCATCGGCCGCCATGCCTATGGCGATCAATATCGCTGCACCGATTTCCTGGTGCCCGGACCGGGCAAGCTGACGGTCGCCTGGACCGGCAAGGACGGCAAGAAGATCGAGCGCGAAGTGTTCGATTTCCCGGGCGCGGGTGTCGCCATGACCATGTACAATCTGGATCAATCGATCATCGATTTCGCCCGCGCCTCGATGAACTATGCCTTGATGCGGAAATATCCGCTCTATTTCACCACCAAGAACACCATCGTCAAAGCCTATGACGGGCGGTTCAAGGATCTGTTCGAGAAGGTCTTCAACGAAGAATTCACGGCCAAATTCAAGGCGGCGGGTCTCACCTACGAACATCGGCTGATCGACGACATGGTCGCGGCCTGCCTCAAATGGTCCGGCGGCTATGTCTGGGCCTGCAAGAATTACGACGGCGACGTGCAGTCCGACACGGTGGCGCAAGGCTATGGTTCGCTCGGGCTGATGACGAGCGTGCTGATGACGCCCGATGGCGACACGGTCGAATCCGAGGCCGCCCACGGCACGGTGACGCGCCATTACCGCCAACATCAGAAGGGCCAGCCGACCTCGACCAATTCGATCGCCTCGATCTTCGCCTGGTCGCGCGGACTTTCCCATCGCGCCAAGCTCGACGGCAATTCCGATCTGACGCATTTCGCGTCGTCGCTCGAAAAAGTCTGCGTCGATACGGTGGAGTCCGGCTTCATGACGAAGGACCTCGCTCTTCTCATCGGGCCGGAGGCGAAATCGCTTTCGACCGAGGGCTTCCTCGACAAGGTCGACGAGAACCTGAAGAAGGCGATGGCTTAGGCCTTTACGTCGTTTCCAGCGCGGCGAGGCGTTGCTCGATGGCGGAGAGCGCGTCTTTCGCGCGGGCCCCGTCGGGGCCTCCCGCCTGCGCCATGTCGGGCCGCCCGCCACCGCCCTTGCCGCCCAGAGCATCGGCACCCGCCCGCACCAGATCGACAGCGCTGATGCGCGTGGTGAGGTCGGGCGTGACGCCCACGACCAGCGAAGCCTTGCCGTCGGCGACCGTGACGAAGGCCACGACGCCCGAGCCGAGTTTGGTTTTGGCCTCGTCCGCGAGCGCCTTCAAATCCTTTGCCGCGACATCTTCGACGATGCGCAGCACGTATTTCACGCCGCCGATTTCCTTATAGGCTTCGGCACCGGCTTTCGGACCTCCTGACAGCGCAAGCGATTTCTTGGCTTCGGAAAGCTCGCGTTCCAGCCGGCGGCGATCCTCGACGAGAGCATGGATGCGCGAGGGCAATTCCACGGCTGAGGTCTTCAGCACGGCGGCTGCTTCGCGCGCGGCTTCGCCTTGCGATTCGAGATAACGC
>DASYEG010000211.1:0-6436 GCA_036499145.1 Micropepsaceae bacterium
CGCTTGGCGGGAGCGGCGGCCTTTACCCGTCCGCGTTTCGCCGCACCTGTCTTGGCCTTGCGGCCGCGCGTCATCTTTTGTCTTTCGTCCATTCCCTCGGCTTGACGTTTTGCGCCACGCGGCATGGTCATCTCCTCAGAATCGCCCCATGGGAACGAAACACCTGAAGCGTGACGGTAGTTCCAGAAAATTTAGTCGATGATGATTTTTGGCGCGGGACGAATCGTCCCGGTCGATAATTTGTCCGCCACGATTTGCGCGAGCGCAACGAACGCGCGCGCTTCGGGACTGTTGGGCGATGCCGCCACGATGGGCGTACCGGCATCGGAAGTTTCGCGGATCGACGGCACCAGCGGAATCTCGCCGAGAAAATCGCAACCCAGATCGCGCGCCGTCGCGCGTGCGCCGCCATGACCGAAGATATGGCTCTCATGCCCGCAATTGGGACAGATGAAGAGACTCATGTTCTCGACGATGCCGAGCACCGGCACTTCGGTCTTGCGGAACATGTTGAGACCCTTGCGCGCGTCGATCAGCGCGAGATCCTGCGGCGTCGAGACGATGATCGCGCCCTTCAGCGGCACGCGCTGGGCGAGCGTCAATTGGGCGTCGCCGGTGCCCGGCGGCATGTCGACCACGAGCACGTCGAGCGGCGACCATTCCACATCGCCCAGCATCTGGGTGATCGCGCTCTGCACCATGGGCCCGCGCCAGATCATCGGCTTGTCCTCATCGACCAGGAAGCCGATGGACATGGCTTTCAGTCCGAATTTTTCGATGGGGAATAGCTTCTTGCCGTCGGAGCGGGGTTTTTCCGTGATGGCGAGAAGACGCGGCACCGATGGACCGTAGATGTCGGCGTCGAGCAGGCCGACCCTGAGCCCCAGCGCCGAAAGACCCAGCGCCAGGTTCACCGCGACCGTCGATTTGCCCACGCCCCCCTTGCCCGAGGCCACCGCGACGATGGAGCCAACGCCGGCGATGCCCTTGCTGGTGTCGGTGGGGGCGGGGCCGTGATTGTGCGCGTGACCGTGCGCCGGGGGGCTGGGAGCCCGCGGTTTCGCATTGCGCTCGCGATGAGCGGTGAGGACGGCCGTCACCGACAGCACGCCGGGCAGGCGCGCCACCGCATCTTCGCATGTCTTGCGCAGCGGTTCGGCGGCGGGTCCGCGCTCGGGCGCCACCTGAACCGCGAATGTCACATGGCCGCCGCGTGTGGCCAAACCTTCGATCAGGCCGGCCTCGACCACGTTCTTTCCGGTCACGGAATCGCGAACTGTTTGTAAACTCTTGATGATTTCGGCCTCTGTGGGGGCGGCCATGGGTCTCTCTTGCGGTGGCTATATTTGCGAAGACGAAGATAAGACCATATATAGGCCGCGCCGGGCGAAACCAATCATTGGTCGGCTTGCCTTGAATTTGGGCACGGTCTATCGCAACTCGGCTGAGGGAATCCAATGCCTTGGAACAATCAGTCCGGCGGCGGCAGGCCCGGCGGAGGTGGACGCGGCCCCTGGGGCAACGGTCCTTCCGGCGGCGGCAACACTCCGCCCGATCTTGAAGCGCTCCTCAAACGCAGCCAGGACAAACTGCGCCAGCTCTTGCCCAAGGGAGTTGGCGGCGGCGGCACTCTGATCGTCGCATTGATCGTGGTGGCGGTCTGGCTGGCATCCGGCATCTATGTGGTCGATCCCGACGAGCAGGGTGTGGTCACGCGTTTTGGCGCCTTTGTCGGACGCACGACGCCGGGCATCAACTACCATCTGCCCTGGCCCATCGAGGCGGTGCAGACACCTGCGGTCACGCGCGAAAACCAGCTCAACATCGGTTATCGGATCGGCAATTCCGAAGGCGCGCGCGATGTGCCGGAAGAAAGCCTGATGCTGACCGGCGACGAGAACATCGTCGACATCAATTTCACGGTTTTCTGGGTCATCAAGGATGCGGGCGCGTTCCTGTTCAACGTACAAAATCCCGACGCCCAGCCGGACGGGACGATCAAGGCGGTTGCCGAAAGCGCGATGCGCGAAGTGGTCGGCAAGAACCAGATCGAGCCCATCCTCACCGCCAATCGCGAACCCATCCAGGATGAAGTGCGCGATCTGATGCAGCGCATCCTCGACGCCTATCAGGCGGGAGTCACGGTGACGCGGGTGCAGATGCAGAAAGCCGATCCGCCGGCCCAGGTCATCGAGGCCTATCGCGACGTGCAGGCCGCTCAAACCGATCAGGACCGGATGCGCAACGAGGCCGAAGCCTATGCCAATAAGGTCGTGCCCGAAGCACGCGGCCAGGCCGCGCGTATCGTCCAGCAGGCCGAAGGCTACAAGCAGCAGGTCACGGCCGAAGCGCAGGGCGAGGCCGCCCGCTTCGTCTCGGTCTACGATCAGTACAAAAAGGCGCCCGACGTCACGCGCCGCCGCATCTATCTCGATACGATGAGCGAGGTGCTCGGCGGGATGAACAAGGTAATCGTCGACAACAAGGGTGGCTCGGGCGTGCTGCCCTATCTGCCCCTGCCGGAACTGAAGCAGGGAACGCCGCGGTCCGGCGCGCCTGTCGCCGATGCCAGAGGAGGGCGGCCATGAAGCGCCATCACACCATCGCCATCGTCGCGGCCGGCGTCGTTCTGCTGATCGTGCTGATGTCGTCCCTTTTTACCGTGCCTCAAACGGAGCAGGCGCTGGTGCTCCAGGTCGGCGAGCCGCGCGCGGTCGTCACCGAACCTGGTCTGCATATGAAACTGCCCTGGCCGTTCCAGAACGTGCTCTATCTCGACAAGCGCGTGCTGTTTCTCGATCTGCCGGCGCAGGAAGTCATCGCGCAGGACAAGAAACGCCTGGTGGTGGACGCGTTCGCGCGCTACCGCATCACCGATCCTTTGCGCTTCTATCAGTCGCTGACCGATGAGACCGTGGCGCAAGTCCGCCTGCAACCCATCCTCGGCTCCAATGTGCGCCGCATCCTGGGCTCGCAGACCTTCCAGGCGGTGCTCTCCGGTGAACGCGCCAAGCTGATGATCGACATCCGCGAAGGCGTGAATGCGCAGACAAAGAATTTCGGCATCGAAGTGGTCGATGTCCGTATCCGTCGCGCCGATCTGCCGCAGCAGAACAGCGACGCCATCTATCGCCGCATGCAGCAGGAACGCGTGCGGCAGGCCAATGAGTTCCGCGCTCAGGGTGAACAGATTTCCCAAGAAATCCGCAGCAAGGCGGATCGCGACGCGACCGTCACCGTGGCCGAAGCCACCCGTCAGGGCGAGATCACCAAGGGACAGGGTGATGCGGAGAAGAATCGAATCTTCGCCGAGGCGTTCGGCCAGGATCCGGATTTCTTTTCGTTCTACCGCTCGATGACATCCTATGAGCAAGCGCTCAAAGGCGATAACACCACGGTCATCCTGTCGCCCGACAGCGATTTCTTCCGCTATTTCAGCCAGGGTGCCGGTGCCGCAAGGCGCTGATCGAAAAACGAAACCCTGTGCAACGCGAGTGCCGAACCGGCCAAGGCCCGGTTTCGGCATTCGCACGCTTGGCCGACTTGCCGGGAACCCCGTCGCAGAGCATGATGGATGAGGATGACCGTTTGAGGAATGCTCAAGGGAAAATGAACGTCCTTTCCGCTGGGTTTCCTTAAACTGCGGCTACAGTGATGCGTCATTCGTTTCTTGTTCGGGGCCACAAGCTCCAGGTTTGTCGTTTCGGCATAGAGGATCGTTCCATGCCTATGGCTTCCGTCTCCCGCTCCGGCGCGCGGCCGCGTTTTATGACCTTTGCCTCCACGCTTGTTCTGGCCTCGTTCGGTCTTGCGGCCGGCACGTTGGCGGCGCCCGCAAGGCCCGCCGCTCCGGTCACAAAAGCGGCAGCGGTACCGGCGATTCCGGCGCGGCCCGCCGCCGCGGCGCCCGCGATCGCGGTTCCTCCCTCCATCGCGGCGCGTCCGCAAGGCTACGCCGATCTCGCCGAACGCCTGCTGCCGATGGTCGTCAATATCTCGACCTCCCAGACGCTGCGCCGCCGTCCCGATGCCGGCGCGGACGCGGCCCCCGCTCCGCAGGCCCCGCAAGGTTCGCCGTTGGACGATTTCTTCAAGGATTTCCTGGATCGCGGCAACCGGCCGCGCCGCGTCCAGTCGCTGGGCTCGGGCTTCGTCATCGATCCGGCCGGTTATATCGTGACCAACAACCACGTCATCGAAGGCGCGGACGAAATCACGGTCATCCTGAGCGACACGACATCGATGCCGGCGACGCTCGTCGGCACCGATGAGAAAATGGATCTCGCGCTCCTGAAGGTGAATTCGAAACAACCGCTCGCGGTCGCCAAACTCGGCGATTCCGACAAGGCGCGCGTCGGCGATCTGGTGATGGCCATCGGCGATCCGTTCGGCCTTGGCGGCACGGTGACCACCGGTATCGTGTCGGCCCGCAACCGCGACATCAAATCCGGCGATTATGACGATTTCATCCAGACCGACGCCCCAATCAACAAAGGCAATTCCGGCGGTCCGCTGTTCAACATGGATGGCGAAGTCATCGGCATCAATACGGCGATTTATTCTGAGACCGGCGGATCGGTCGGCATCGGCTTCTCGATTCCGTCCAACGCCGCGAAGAACATCATCGCGCAATTGAAGACGACCGGGAAAATTCAGCGCGGCTGGCTCGGCGTGCGCATCCAGCAAGTCTCTCCCGATATTGCCGAGACGATAGGGCTGGACAAGGCCCGCGGCGCGCTGATCGCGGGCATGACCACCGGCGGGCCTGCGGCCAAAGCCGGAATCCAGAACGGCGACGTGGTGCTGACCTTCGACGGCAAGCCGGTCGCCGATTCGCGCGCGTTGCCGCGCCTGGTTGCCGATGCCTCCATCGGCAAGACGGTGAATATTGAAGTGCTGCGCAAAGGCCAGCACAAGAGCATACCGATTTCGATTCAGAAGCTTCCCGACGAGGGCAAGCCGAGCGCGGTCAGCAAGACTCCGGCCAAACCCGGAGCCACTGCGCCGAAGCCGCCCGCAACCGTCAATCTCGGCATGAATCTGGCGCCGCTTTCGGCCGAATCGCGCCGCCGTTTCCATCTCGAGGGCAACGTCCAAGGCGTCGTCGTCACCGATGTGGATGCCGACAGTCCGGCGGGTCAGAAGAACATCCGGGCGGGCGATGTCATCACCGAAGTGGCCCAACAGAAAGTGTCGTCGCCCGACGATGTGTCCGCGCGGCTCGATGCGGAGAGAAAGGCCGGCCACAAGGTCGTGCTGCTCCAGGTCAGCCGCGGCGGTGAACTCACCTTCATCGGCGTACGCCTGCCGTAACGCCGCCGGGTTTAAGTGAGCTGTTTCGACATCCGGTAATTCAGGAAATCCTCGCCGAGGGCGGTGACGATCTGCGGCGTGATGATCTCGAATCCGCGTGCCTGGAAAAAGGGCCGCGAGGTGATGCTCGCCTCCACATTGAGAAGCATGACGCCGCGCCGCCGCGCGTCGGTCTCGACCGCCGCCAGCAACGCGCTGGCCACGCCGATGCGCTGGCTTTGCGGATGCACATAGGTCATGTCGATATGGTCCGGCGGCTCATATTGGATAAACCCAATCAGGCTCTGGCGTTGTTCGGCGACGAAAATCACGCGCTCTTGCATGCGTTCGGTCCAGGTGTGAATCGCGCCCGGCGCCTTGACCCAGGCTTCTATCTGGGCCGGGCGATAATCGCGGCCCGCGATTTCGCGCACGCTTTTACGGAACAGTTCGCCCAATTCTTCCGTGTCCGCTTCCCGCCAGGGCCGCACGAGGAACGCGGCGCTCATGCGGTTGCGGCTACGATTTCATTGGCGCGATAGCCTTGCAGGTAGAGCAGCGATGTCAGATCGCCATGCGCGATTGCGCTGTCTGCCGCTGCCGCGACGACGGGCTTCGCATGATAAGCGACACCCATCCCGGCACGCGCGATCATGTCGAGATCATTCGCTCCATCGCCGACGGCAAGCGTCTCGGCGAAGGAAAAGCCATAATGCGCGACGGCATTTTCGAGCGCGCGAAGTTTGGCCTCGCGTCCGAGGATCGGCTCGCCGACCGCGCCCGTCAGCCGCTTGCCGTCGTCGAGAAGCCGGTTGCCCTGATTGTCCTCGAAGCCGGCATCGGCCGCCACGCGCGCCGTGAAATAGGTGAAGCCGCCCGATACCAGCAGCGTGTGCGCGCCGTTCTTGCGCATCGTCGCGGTGAGCGTGCGCGCGCCCTTGTTGAGCCGCACGCGTTCGGCATAGACGCGCGCCAATGCTTCCAGCGGCAAACCGGTGAGCAACGCGACGCGCATCCGCAAGGCGCTGGGAAAATCGAGCTCGCCGCGCATGGCGCGTTCGGTGATGGCCGCGACCTTCGGCTTGATGCCCGCAATGTCCGCCAGCTCGTCGATGCATTCGCAGCCGATGATTGTGGAATCCAT
>DASYEG010000212.1:0-4612 GCA_036499145.1 Micropepsaceae bacterium
GCCATCCACATTGATGGCGCCGTCATAGGTTTTGCGGCCCGTAACGATGGCGCTCATCGTATCGGCGGAATCGGGAGCGGTTTTCTTGGTCCAGCCATAGCCCGCGAAACGATCCTCGAAGGCGCCGGTCTTGGTCGTCACCGGCATGGTGTCCCAGGCTTTCGCGGGATCGTACGCCGCATCCGGCTCCTGCTTCAGGCCGTCCGGACCTTCGATGGGCTTGGCGCCAAGGCGCAACGAATAGGTCGAGGACCACGCCTTGATCCAGTCGGTACGATCGAAAATCTGCCGGCCCAATCGCCCCGTATACAGGCCGTCCGCGGCGATGGCGCTCGCACCCGATCCGTCGGCGATCATCAGGATGACGTTCTTGGGCCGCGCGCCATCGGCGCCCTGCCCCGATACGCCGCACGCCTGGACCACGGCCATGACAATGGCCAGCACCAGCCCTGCGCGGACAGGCGAAAAGCGATCCATGCGACCCTCCATATTGCGGCGACTCATTATGCAGCAATTCTATGGCACACCGATAACATGGCGCCCGTGTCCGCCGGGAAAACCGAGGAAAACCCGCCCCAATCATTCTCTCGCCCGCCAATGGGTTTCGGACTAATCTCCCGCCCCAGCAAATGTCCCGCGAGGCTTTCGCGAGGTAGCATCGGCCGGACGGCGATCCGGCCGTCAAGGGAGGCACACATGGCCGAAGTCAAACTTCCACGACGCGATTTCCTCAAAGCCGCCGGGGCCGCGGGCGCGGCCGGCGCGGCCGCCGCAACCGGGCTTGCGTCCTGCAGCCCCGAGGCGAAGACCAGCGCGGCGGCAAGCGCCCCCGGTCCACAGAATAACGGCCCGGAAACCTGGCAGGTCCTGACCCCGCAAGAGGTCGCGTTCTTTTCCGCCGCGGCCGACACCATCATTCCGAAAGACGATCTGTCGCCATCCGGTACCGAATGCGGCGTGCCCGTCTTCGTCGACCGTCAGCTCGCGAGCGCCTGGGGTGGCGGCGCCAAGATGTATCGCGCGGGTCCCTTCCTCAAGGGCATGCCCGAGCAAGGCTATCAGCTCTCGCTGACACCGCACGAATTTTTCGTCGCGGGCGTCAGAGCCACCAATGATTGGTGCGTGAAGACCTATGGCAAGACCTTCGACCGGCTGGAGCAGGACAAGCGCAACGAAACCTTCACCGCCATGCAAGGGGGCAAGGCGGAGTTCGACGGGCTGGATGCGAAGCAATTCTTCGGACAGCTTCTCACCATCAACATGGAAGGGTTCTTCGCCGATCCCATCTATGGCGGAAACCGCAACAAGGCGTCGTGGCGGATGCTCGGCTTCCCGGGGTTGCCCGCGACCTATGCCGACAAGATCGACGAATATCGCAACAAGCGCTATGTCGCCGAACCGCAATCGATTGCAGATTTTTCGTGAGGGGATGAACCAATGGTCACGAAACTGAAGGAAGTCGACGCGGTCGTCATCGGCCAAGGCCTCACCGGCGTCATGATGGCAAAGGAATTGACGATGGCCGGCCTTACGGTCGTGGGCCTCGAACGGGGCGCCGACCGCAAACCGGAAGAAGAGGTCGTGCTGCCGCGCATCCGCGACGAGCTGAAATACAATGCTCGCAAGGAGCTGATGATCGACAATTCGATCGACACCGTCAGCTTCCGCAACGCCTCGGATCAGATGGCGCTTCCCATTCGGCGCTGGGGCGCGTTCCTGCCCGGTGAAGGCGTGGGCGGCACCACCAATCATTGGGGCGGCCTGCATTGGCGATTCCTGCCGACCGATTACCGCATCAAAAGCGCGGTGACGGAGCGTTATGGCGCCAAGATGATTCCCGCCGACATGACCATCCAGGATTGGCCGGTCACCTATGACGAGCTCGAACCCTACTACGACAAGTTCGACAAGCTCTGCGGTGTATCGGGCAAAGCCGGGAATTTGAAAGGCCAGAAGATCGAGGGCGGCAATATTTTCGAAGGCCCGCGCGCCAACGAATATCCCAACCCGCCGCTGAAGACGTCGGCGGGCGCCTTGCTGCTTGCCGATGCCTGCAAGAAGGTGGGCTACCATCCCTTTCCGGTTCCGTTCTCGGCGCCATCGCGGCCCTACACCAACATCTATGGCGTGACACTGGGCTCATGCGAATATTGCGGCTTCTGCGGGCGCACGTCGTGCGAGGCGAACGCCAAAGCGACATCGGCCACCAACGTCATGCCGGTGCTGCGCCGCGAGCCCAAATACACCCTCAAGACGCGCGCCTTCGTGTCGAAGATCCTCTACGACAAGCAGGCCAAAAAAGTCACCGGCGTCACCTACACCGACATGAAGACCGGCGAAGAATATGAGCAGCCGGCCGGCATGGTGATCCTTTCGGCCTTCGTCTTCGGCAACACCCACATGATGCTCTATTCGGGCATTGGCGAACCCTACGATTCCAAGACCGGCAAGGGTCTGGTCGGCAAGAACCTTTGCTACCAGTTCGAGGCCGGAGGCACCGCCTTCTTCGAGGACAAGAACCTCAATCCGTTCATGGGCTCGCCGGGCGACCGAGTCGCCTTCGATGATTTCAACGGCGAGAATTTCGACCATTCGGGATTGGGCTTCCTCGGGGGCGGCTATATCACGGGCGGCAGCGGCTCCGCGCCGCCGATCGGCGGCCGCGACGTGCCCGAGGGCACGCCGTCCTGGGGCTCGGAATGGAAGAAGCAGACGGTCAAATGGTACTACGGCAGCGCCGATTTCAACACGCAAGGCTCGGTCTACGCCAATCGCGCGAACTATCTCGATCTGGATCCGACCTATAAGGACTCCATCGGGCGGCCGCTTCTGCGCATGACCTATAACGGCACCGACAACGACCATAAGATGTCGGCCTATCTGCTGTCGAAGCTCGAAGTCGCGATCAAGGCGATGAACCCGTCGAGCTATGAATTGCGCCACCGGCCGAAGAACTTCACCGTCGTGCCTTATCAATCGACCCACAATACGGGCGGCACGATGATGGGGACCAATCCGTCGAACAGCGTGGTCAACCGCTTTCAGCAGGCGTGGGAGGCGAGCAATCTGTTCATCCTGGGGGCATCCACCTTCCCGCAGCAGCATGGCTACAATCCGACCGGACCGCTCGGCGCGCTTGCCTATTGGACGGCGGACAAGATCGTGACGGACTACATCAAGAAGCCCGGCCCGCTGGTGCAGGCATAAAAATTCAGGGAGACATATTCATGCGTTTGTCGTTGTCGGGCGCCGCCATCGGCGCCCTCCTTTTGGCGGGTGCGCCCGCTTCCGCCGCCGATGCCAATCACGGCAAGACCCTGTTCGTGGCGTGCCAGGCCTGCCACACGGAAAAACCCGATGCGCTGGGCCCGAGCCTGAAGGGAATCGTCGGGCGCAAATCGGCATCGCTGGAGGATTTCCGCTATTCCGCAGCGATGAAGCGCGCCAATCTCACCTGGGACGAGAAAAACCTCAGCGACTATCTGAAAGACCCGCAAGCCAAGGTGAAGGGCAATCGCATGCCGTTCTCCGGCTTTGGCAATGACAACGACACCGCCGATGTGGTCGCCTATCTGCAGACGCTGAAATAAGCCGCGCCTTCAGTGGCCGTCGAACGTGATGTTGACGGCGATGGAAATGCGCTGACCATCGCCCTGGAACGGATGCACCCAATGCTCGATCCAGGCCGGGAATACCACCATCATGCCCGGCTGCGGCCGGATCAATAGCGACTCGCTCGTCGAACCCGGCATGCGGCAATAGGTTGCCGCGGGGCGCGGGTCGCGCAGTTCGAGGCGACCGTTCATTTCGTGATCGGGCGCAGGCTTTCCCGTCGCCACGTAATACACGGCGGAGAAATGATTGCCCGGATGCATGTGGATCATGTTGTAATGGCCGGGCTCATTCACATTGGCCCAGCCATAGGCCCGATAGACGGCCCGCGTCTGGCTTTCCCTCGGACGGCGCTCAAGCGCCGCCGGCAGGGTCCACATCTGCTGTACCGTGCGATCGATTTCGGCAGCCAGTTGCTTCACTTCCGGCTCCGGCCAATCGAGCAGATCGGGTAGCGACTGCCAGCCGCCGATATTGCTGATGCGGTTTCCGCCATAGGTTTGGCGGCGGGAAAGGATGGCGCGCTCCAATCCGGCATTGAGCGTGGCCGCGTTCGGCACTGTGCGCAGCGAAAGGGGTGTCGCGAAGACAAGCGAAAGTTCGTGATTCAGCGCGAACATTGGCCCACGCCCCCCTCGGGATCGGCGGTCTATCCCAAGCCCGTCTCCAGGCCTCCGCCGAACCGCACGATTATGACAAAAATTTCATAATTTTGTATCAGGCCCCGCCCTACGGCGTGGGCGATCAAGCGCTTTTGATCGCGAGAAACGACTGGGGTTTTGCGGTAGGCGTTTTGCGAATGCTTCCCGCTCGCGCGTCAGGTCTTCGCGTCCGCCGGGACCGCCTGGGCGAAAATCGAGCGTTGGCCGCTCTTGCCTTGCACCACGTCGAGGGTCATCTCGCCGACGCGCTCGAACGCGATTTTCACAATGTCGCCGGGCCGCATCGGCCCCACACCGGCGGGCGTTCCCGTCGCGATGATGTCGCCGGGATAAAGCGT
>DASYEG010000213.1:0-6029 GCA_036499145.1 Micropepsaceae bacterium
GGCGCGAACACCAGACGGTTGGCGGCGATGCCGTGCGCTTCCGCCTCGCGTTTGAGATTGCGCATTGCCTCCGTATTGTCTTCGAGCAACCAGAGAACGCTCACCGGAACTCCATGCAAAAGCCGCATCCAAAGCGCGAAGATCTCGGGGGTGATTTTGTAATTGTTGTTGAAACAGCAGAAGACGAACCCCGAATCCGGTAGCCCCACCTCGCGCCGCGTGAAGCGGTGGCCGGCGATGGCGCGCCGCGAATCGTTGCATTGATAGCTGTCGGGAAGATGAACGATCTTCTCGGTGTAGTAAGGCCGTTGATCATCCGGAATGACGATCGCATCGGCGATGATGTAGTCGAAATAGGGCGCGCCCATGGTGCCGGGATAGCCCAGATAGCTCGCTTGAATGGGCGCGGGCCGATGAGCGAATATCCCGGAACGGTGATCCTTGGTATAACCCTTCAGATCAACTGCGATATCGATCTCCATCTGCCGCATCAGAAGGGCGGTCTCCGCATCGCTTTTTTCGCGCACGTCGATGAAACGGTCGAATGCCGCCTTGACGCGGGTTCGCATCTCGCTTTTGTCGTCGGGGCCGAACGACAAAGCGATCAGTTCGAAGCGGCCCCGATCGTGCTGTTCGAACACACCGGCCATCAGCGCCGGCGTGGCATGGGCATGAAAATCGGCCGATATGTAGGCCACGCGAATCTTTTCGTGGCGATAAATCTCGCCGCGCCAGAGTGGTGCTGGCGACAGCGGCGCCTGATGCGCAACCCAAAGCCGCGCGCATTGCAATTGATCCGCCGGCGAACGCGACAGCGCAACATTGATGAACGGATAGATGATGCGTTTGCCGGCGGCTAGACCGCTGGAAATCGCATTTCTGTCGGCTTCGAAATGGCGCCAATCGGAGGCCTGCATGCGGTTGAGGATGAGATTGCCGCGCGCATAAGCGAATTCGGGATCGATGACGAGGACACGCTGAAAATCATTCGCGGCCTCACCATAGCGCTTCAGCGCGCCATAAGCCGAGCCGCGATTGACAAGCGCTTCAACGGAGCGTGGTACGGATACAAGCGCCTTGCCGAAGGCGGCGATGGCGTCGTCGTAACGCCCCATTTTGTGCAGCACGCAGCCGCGATTGTTCCAGGTCCCCACATTGGCGGGATCGAGCGCCAGCGCGAGATCGAGACTTTCGAGCGCCTGTTCGTCGCGGTTCAGCGCCATCAGGCACATGCCCCGATTGGTGTGTGCGTCGGCGAGATTGGGCTTCAAAGCGAGCGCTTGGTCGAAGCAGGCAAGCGCTTCGGGGGCACGATTCAGCCGTTGAAAAGCGCAGCCGCGGGTGAAGAATGCTTCGGGCACTCGCGGATTGATGGCAATCGCGTTTGCGATCAGACGCTGCGCCTCTTCGAACCGCCCCGCCTGGTAATAGACGGCGCCGAGCGCGAACAAAGCCTGGAAATGCCGCGGATCGCCGCGTAGGACCTCGCCATAGAGACGCGCCGCTTCGGAAAGATTGCCGGTCTGATGGGCGCGCATCGCATTTTGAAGAACGGAATCGTTCATGCAGAAGCCGTCTCTGCGGGACGTTCGCCTTCGTCAGCCGACGTCATTTCTAATCGCCGAGCGCCACGCCTTCGCGGCGCGGATCGGCGCCGCCTTCATATCCGCCGCTGACCCGGCGAATGCCGTTCACGCCCGAATCGAAGGCAATCACGCGCACCTGATGGCCCATCGCGGTCAAGGCGGGCGTCAACTGATCGAGCGCGGTGCCGCGCTCGATCAAGGTGGCACCATTCATGTTCACATGGCGGGGCGCCGCCGCGACGTCCGGCATCGAGAGCTTGGCATCGATCAGGTTGACCAGAGCTTCGGCGACATAGGCGATGATCTGACGGCCACCGGGTGAACCGACGGCCGCGAAGAATTGTCCGTCGGGTGCGAAGACGAGTGTGGGCGACATCGCGCTCAAGGGGCGTTTGCCGGGCGCCGGCGCATTTGCCACGGGCTTGCCGTCGATCACCGGCTCGAAGGAAAAATCCGTCAGCTGGTTGTTCAGCAGGAATCCTCCCGCCGCGATCTGGGCTCCAAAGCCCGCCTCCACCGAAGTGGTCATAGACAGGGCTTCGCCGCGATCATCGACCACGGCCAGGTGACTCGTGCCCATTTCGATCTGCGGCCGCATCGGGGCGTAATCGGGCAGTTCGGTTTTTTGCATCAGCGGTCTGCCGGCGGGCGCGACACCCATGGATCGCATCGGATCGATCAGCCGAGCGCGCGAATCGAGATAGGCGGGATCGAGCAGACCTGCGAGCGGGACCGGAACGAAGTCGGTATCGCCCAGCCATTGGGCGCGGTCGGCATAGGCAAGGCGGCTGGCTTCCGAGACGAGATGCACGGCCGATAATGTGCTCGGCTGCAATTGGCTCGAGGGGAAATGCTGCAACAGTCCGAGAATCTGCAGCACGGTCACGCCACCGGAGGTGGACGGCGGTAGCGAGCAGACGCGATAGGCGCGGTAGGTGCCGCAGAGCGGCGTGCGCTCCTTGGCGCGATATCCGGCGAGATCGGCAAGCGTCATCGTGGCGGGATTGACGGGCGCGTTGGCCACGGCGGCAGTGATCTCGCTGGCGATTGCGCCCGTGTAGAGCGCGTCCGGCCCGTTTTGGGCGATCTTGCGAAAGGTCTGGGCGAGCATTGGGTTGCGCCATGTTTCCCCAGCTTTGATCGGCGTACCGTCTGGGTGGAGGAACTGCGCCTTTATGGCGGGCATGGCGGCGAGCCGCGGGCCGCCTTGCGCGAGTTCGATCGCCAGACGCGGGGGCACCTTGAAGCCCTCATCCGCAAGCTTGATGGCAGGCTCGAACAGTTTTGCCCAGGCAAGCCGGCCATGGGCCGCATGCGCCATTGCCAGCATCCGCACTGCGCCGGGCACGCCAACGGAAAGGCCCCCTGGAACAGCATCATTATGGCGCCTTGGCTTGCCGTCCTTATCCAGGAACATGTCGGGCCGCGCGGACGCCGGTGCGGTTTCGCGCCCGTCATAAGCATGAATTGCCGTCCCATCGGCAACGATCAGATAGGCGCCGCCGCCGATGCCGGAGGATTGAGGCTCCTCCAAGGTCAAGACCATCTGCGCCGCGATGGCGGCATCGACCGCCGACCCGCCATTGCGCAGCATCGCAAGGCCCGCCTCAGCCGCGTCCGGTTCGGCCGCCACGATCATATGGTGCTGGGCGGGTGCTGCGGCCTGCGCCGGCGGGATCTGAGACGCAAAAACCGCCAGAATCGGCCAGCCGGCTATGGTCCCGGCTATGGTGAAGGTGCGCGAAAGCCGTGCGAAAGCTGAAGCAACCCGTTTCATCATGAATCTCGTGCGGATCTAAACTTAAGCTAACGCAGTGTGCCCTGGTCTGCCCAGCCCTTTGCAAAGGCGGCGGATAGTGAGCGGGGGACCTCTATATAATAGGATGCGCCCTATGGATGCCTGAGGCGGGCGTAATTTCGGGAGTGGGCGCTGAAGATACCGGGCGCACCCCAGCCGGTGCTCGGAGGAGAGCACGGAATATGTCCGGCGCGGCTTTGGGAGTTGACGCTTGCCAATTAGATCAGTGCTGACTAGTTTCGGCGCCTCTCAACGCACCGGTAGCTCAGCTGGATAGAGCACCAGACTACGAATCTGGGGGTCGTGGGTTCAAATCCTGCCCGGTGCGCCATTCATTCCTTCGCAAACTTCCGGTTGGAGAACACTGCTCGGAAAAGCGCGAATGTGGGACTTTTTCTGCAAGACCGCGCCCTGAACTGCGCATAGAGACTGAGCGATCGGTCAGATGTCGGCCATTCGTCCGTGTGTGTCTCCGTTTGCCGAGAAATGACTCCCAGTTTCGAGCTGAACTGGGGGTTACGCATGGCTGCGTGGTCACCAACCCGAACCGAACTTCGCTCAAATTCAAAAAATACTGGAGAAATTCGCTCTCCCCGACCGCCTCGATCGGAGTGTCAGAAAAGCCCCGCATTTCCGGATTTTCTATTGCAATGACAAGCTTCGCAGCGTGCAACATAACTGGAGAAAATTTGACGATAACTGGAAAATCGAAACAATACATACCGGAAAAGCAGCATCAAACCTCAGATGTTGACACGTTTCAGAGGAAGGGCGACCGATTTAAGGGCCCAAGAAGCTCTGCTGCGCGCGCCATGAAAGCGGAATAACAGCGTCGAGCAAACGAGCGAGGCGAACGTTCGGCGACTGCTCACCGCTGAGGATGGATCTGGTTAGTGCGGGGCTCAGGAAAGCGAGATTGAGCGTACGTCCGACATGCCGGCGCTCCTGTCCAAGCTTCACCGCCAAGGCATCCACCGAGCCCACTTCCCCCTCTATCAGCATCCGTTTCCAGCTATGGGCCCGTGCCAACGCTTTGATCAGCGAGGCATCGGGCAGGGAGGGGCGCGAACCCGCGCCGGCGGGGTCTAGGATGGATGCGCGGCCGCCGCGGAAACGTGCCCGGACCGGTAACGTGAGAATGAGGTGCTCACCATCGGTAAGCTCTTCACCGCTGGCTAGGCGCTCACGACAATCATCGACAAGGACTTGTGCAGTGGCGCGCTGCGCTTCGGTGTTCGTGGCTCTCCACTTTTGAACCGCTGCCTCCCGATCAAACTCGAGGGTCACGGAATTGGATTTGATAGTTATCCTGCTCAAAACCGACCGGTCGTCCTGACAAGCGTCTGGGCTGCCTGATAGCTGCAGCCGCGTAAGCGCACTTTTTATAAGGTCCTCCAGCGCGGCGGCTGGAACGCGGGAAATCGACACGTTCGAATGGTTACCCTTCAGCCTCGATTGGCTCGTATAGTAGCGGTAACGACGGCCGTCGGGCTTACGACTGTAGGTCGGGGTCATCAAAGTGCCCTCGGCGTCGAATAGAATTCCGGTGAGCATGGCATCTTGGGAAGACCGAGCCTTACCTGGCTCGCGCTTTCGGTAACCTGTAATGCGAGCTTGAACAGCGTCGAACAGGTCTTGCGTGATTATCGCCTGATGCTCTCCCGGATACGAAACACCCTTGTGCATGGTTTTGCCGATATAGACCCGGTTCTTGAGAAGGCAGTAGAGAGCACCGCGGCCCAGCGGTTCGCCGCTATGCGCGACACCCGTGCTGGCGGTCCATCGTTTCGATACGACGCCCTTGGCTGCTAGATCGCCATGCAAAGCCTTCACGCACCCCAGATCCAGATATCGCTTGAATATGAGATTGACGGTCTCGGCTTCGGGGGGGTTTACAACCAGCTTGCGACTATCGATGTCATAACCCAGTGGAGGATAGCCCCCCATCCACATGCCCTTCTTCTTGGAAGCAGCAAACTTATCACGGATGCGCTCGCCCGTGACCTCTCGCTCGAACTGCGCAAAAGACAGGAGAACATTCAGTGTGAGCCGTCCCATGGAGGTCGTCGTATTGAAGGACTGGGTTGCAAAATCGCTTGCAATATTGACCCCCTTAGGGGGCTTTTCGCGTCCAATTCCGACCCCCTTTGATGTGTTGTGTCAGCGTCCTTCCTTTTGGCCTTGATCGGCCTGGAAGGGCTGACGGGGATGATTGGCGTGGACAAGATCGGCGAGATACGGCGCGCCTACTTTGAGCAGCACCGCCCGATCAAGGAGATCGTACGAACTCTGTCGGTGTCGCGCGCGACGGTGCGCAAGGTCATCCGAGGTCATCGAACCGAGTTCAAGTATGAGCGCGGTATTCAGCCCACGCCGAAGCTCGGCGATTGGGTCGAGGTTTTGACGGAGATCCTGGATAAGGAAGGGGGCTTGCCCAAGCGGGAGCGCCGCTCGACGCAACGCTTGTTCGAGGAACTGCGCGGACGCGGTTACGACGGCGCTCACGACAGCGTGCACCGGTTCGTCAAAGCTTGGCGCAACGAACGTTCGCGGGTTCCGGCTCAGGCCTATGTGCCGATGAGCTTCGCGCCTGGAGAAGCCTATCAGTTCGACTGGAGCCACGAGACGATCACGCTTCAGGGTCT
>DASYEG010000214.1:0-6496 GCA_036499145.1 Micropepsaceae bacterium
CCGGAATTGGCAAAAAAGACCGTGTCGGCGAAACTCGCGTCGATCAGGCGGCGCGCCAGGCGCTCCTGACCGGGCACCCGGTAGAGATTGGAGGTATGCCAGAGTTTGCCCGCCTGTTCGCGCAACACCGAAACGAGATGCGGATGCGCGTGACCGAGGGCCGAGACCGCGATGCCCGAGCCGAAATCGAGGTAGCGTTCGCCTCTTTCATCGAAGAGATAGGCTCCCTCGCCTCTCTCGAAGGCGATGTCCGCCCTGTTGTAGGTCGGAAGAACCGGCGCAATCACGAAAGCCCTCCTTGGCGGGGGTAAAAACGAAAACGCGACTTATAATGTCCGACGCTGCAAAGCAGAAGCCGCAAAGTCTCAGGTTTTGACAAATTGCGCGACGATGCTTTGGCCCCTAGCGACCTGTGGACAAGGTTTGGTGGCCCCACCGCATAACTTGTGTTCCGAACGGTGTCTGCTACGATATTTTGTAGGTTTAAGCCAGGAGAAGCGGCATGGGCTGGACGGACGAACGGGTCGAGCAATTGAAGACGCTTTGGGGTGAAGGACTTTCCGCGAGTCAGATTGCGCGCGTGCTCGGCGGCGTCACGCGCAACGCGGTCATCGGCAAGGTGCATCGCCTGGGCCTCGCCGGCCGCGCCGGTCCCCCGCGCGCCGAACGGCCAAGGAACACCGTTGCGCGCAAATCGGTCGTGCACGCGCCGGTTCCCGCGCCCCAGATTGTCGAGGAGGATCCGATCACATTGGAAGACGGCCATTTCGCCACCGTACTGACCATAAACGATCGCATGTGCCGCTGGCCCATTGGGGACCCATCGGAAAATGAATTTCATTTCTGTGGGCACAAGCCAAAATCCGGATCGCCTTATTGCGAGGCCCATGCCCGCAAAGCCTATCAGCCGCAACCCCAACGCCGGGACCGGCGCATCGCGAGTTAGACCAGATCACAGGCGAGTTAACCAGATCACAGGAAAAAGCCCGGGCGCGAAAGCATCCGGGCTTTTTTCATGCGATGCTCAATCAGTAAAACGCGTCGTAGATCACATCCAGGATACGGTCGTTGTAAACATTCACGAGCAGCGCATCGGGACCATTGCGGACCCAGCGCGCACCGGGCGGCGGCGGCGGCAAACCGAGCAAGCCGTAATCGAAATAATAGGGCGTCGCCAAAAAGACGCTGGGCAGAAATTGGCCGCGATCCCAATGGCGATAGTCCCAGCCACGCGGATAGGAGAACGCAGATCCCCGCACGGCCGAATATTGCCGCCCGCGGAAATTGAAGAACCGGCCGCGATCCCGCTCGCCGCGAAAATCCCGTCTGTCATCGCGCCGGTCGTTGCGGAAATCGCCTCTGTCGTCACGTCTGCCGTCGCGGAAATCGCGATCGCGGTTCTCCACGACATTCGCGTCAGGCCGTCCTTGCCGGGGCGCGACCTGTGCCGCGTTTGGAGCGCCGCGTCCGCGTTCGCGCGCAACATCGGGCCGCGTGCCTGACGGCGAAGGCGCGACTTGCGCCGCGTTCGGAGCGCCTCGGCCCCGTTCCTGCGCCGCGTTGGGCGCGGCCTGCCGCGCCGCGTTCGGATCCACCCGTCCAAAAAATCCCCCGGCGCGCGGACCCGCTTGATTCTGTTGCGGCGCGGGCGCGCGGTTTTGCGGCGCAGGTGCGCGATTTTGCTGCGCGGGCGCAGGCGCTTGCGCGTGCTGTCCACCGCGTCCTTCCCGTCCGTCGTGCTGCTCCTCGGCATGCGCAAGAACGGGAAGCGAAATTGTCAGTGCCGCAAGAACGGCCAGAGCGCGTTTCATGAAATCCTCCATCTATTACCGGTTGAAACGCCCGAATAGATAGGGAGTTCAAAGAAAAGCGGTCAAGCCCACGCTGGTCCGGCTATTGAACGGCGAATGTTTCGTCGAACGAATAGCCGGCCGACCGCACGGTGCGGATGGGATCCTTCTCACCCGGATCGTTGAGCGCCTTGCGCAGACGTCCGACATGCACATCGACGGTGCGCGCTTCGACATAGACGTCCGAGCCCCACACACTGTCCAGCAATTGCTCGCGTGAGAAGACGCGCCCGGGATGCTGCATCAATTGATCGAGAAGCCGATATTCCGTCGGGCCCAGATGGATGTCGCGGCTCGCGCGCCGCACGCGATGACTGCCGCGGTCGATGCTGATCTCACCCACCGCCACCACATTCTCGACCAGGCTCGGGCGCACGCGGCGCATCACGGCGCGCAGGCGCGCCAGAAATTCGGTCATCGAAAACGGCTTGACGATGTAATCGTCCGCGCCGGTATCGAGCCCGCGGATGCGATCGGTCTCTTCGCCGCGTGCGGTCAGCATCACGATCGGAACGTTTCTCATATGGCCGCGCCCGCGCAAGCGGCGGCAGACCTCAATCCCGGAGAGCTGCGGCAACATCCAATCGAGCACCACCAGATCGGGCTTCACCTCATCGGCAAGGATCAGCGCTTCCTCGCCGTCCTTTGCCTCGAAGACGCGGTAACCTTCGCGTTCGAGATTGTATCGCAGCAAGGTCGAAAGAGCCGATTCGTCTTCCACGACCATAACGCGAGGATCGCCGTTCTCCGCCATGTTGGTTTAGTTCGGCTCGTGAGGGATGGGCGTGATCGAGGTCAGATCGGCTTTGGGCCGATCGATCCTGAGATAGGCTCCGGTGACCATGTGATGCACGGTCTCCGCGATATTGGTCGCATGATCGCCGGCCCGCTCGATATTCTTGGCGATGAAAAGCAGGTGCGTGCACAACCCGATGGTGCGCGGGTCTTCCATCATGTAGGTGAGAAGCTCGCGGAACAGGCTGTTATACAATTCGTCGATCTCCTCATCGTGACGCCACACCGATTTGGCGGCTTCGGCATCGCGATCGGAATAGGCATCAAGCACGGACTTCAATTGACTCAGCGCCTGACGGCCCATGCGCGCGAGGCTCTGGGTCAGCCGGATCGGCGGTTCGCGATTTAAGACCAACGCGCGCTTGCCGATATTCTTGGCCAGATCGCCGACGCGCTCCAGCTCATAGGCGATCTTGATGGCGGCGAGCGTGTTGCGAAGGTCCACCGCCATGGGTTGGCGCAAGGCCAGAAGCCGCAATGCCTGGTCCTCGACCGTCTGCTGGATGCGGTCCACGCGCTCGTCCGAGCCGATCGCTGCCTCGGCAAGCTTGGTATCGCGCTTGGCCACCGCTTCGATGGCGTTGGCGAATTGCGCTTCCGCGAGGCCGCCCATCTGAGCGACCGCGTTTGCAAGCGTCTCCAATTGTTCACTGAAAGATTTCACGATGTGCTCGCTCATCGGCCCCTCCTGGCGCAATGCCAGTCAATTGCGCTGTAGGACAATTCCGTCACGCCTTTGCAACAAATATGTAACAGTTTGATGACGCGCTTGTCCGCGCGTTCAGTTATGGCCCGCGGCCGGCAACGAGACACCCGGCAGAAATACCGTAAATGTACTCCCATCTCCCGGCACGCTCTCGATCTGCAGCCGTCCGTGATGGCGGTTCAATATGTGCTTCACGATGGCGAGCCCCAAACCCGTGCCGCCGCGCTCGCGGCTGCGCTTCACATCGACGCGATAGAATCGCTCCGTCAAACGCGGGATGGCTTCGCGTGAAATGCCCTCGCCTTCGTCCTGAATCGCAACGACGACCTGCCCCGCGCCTTCGCGTTTGCTCGGCGCCTCGGCGCGCGCGAATCGCACACGCACCTCGCCTCCGGCACGGCCGTATTTGATGGCGTTATGGATCAGGTTCTGGAACACTTGAGTCAGCTCGTCCCGGTCGCCCACCACCATAAGCGGTTCCTTTGCGTCCTGGATGACGATGCGGCCTTCCGCCGTCAGGGGTGACAGCACCGCCACCACGTCGTGGATCACCGCCGCCACATCCACTTCGCCCGCCGGGGGATTGTGCTCGTTGAGCTCGATCCGCGTGAGGGACAGCAGATCTTCGATCAGCCGCCGCATGCGCGCCGCTTCCACGCTCATGATTTCGAGGAATCGTTCGCGCGCCGGCGTGTCATCCCTGGCATGGCCGCGCAGGGTGTCGATGAAGCCGGTGACCGCGGCCAAGGGCGTGCGCAGCTCGTGGCTGGCATTGGCGACGAAGTCCGCCCGCAGTTCTTCGGCGCGACGGATTTCCGTAAGATCGCGGACACGAACCAGGACCAGAAAGCCGCCTGTGCGCGTGATATGCGCTTCGTAATGATGCTGCACCGGCACGAGCACGCTGAAGGCGATGGTTTCGGAACTGGCCCCGCCAAGGACGCGTTCGACCGCTTCCAGGACCTCGGGCGTGCGCAGCACCGCGGAGATGTGCTTCTTCTCCGCGTCCGCGCCGACCAATGGCTGGGAGGCTTTGTTGGCGAAAACGACCCGGCCCTGAGGGTCGAGGATGAGCACCGGTTCGTCGACGCATTCCAGGATATCTTTGGCCGAGTCGGTCAGCATCGCGGCGTCTTGGACCGGCTGCAGATGAGCGATGCCACCTGGGCCCGTGCGTCTCGGCACGGCAAGGAAAAAGGTCAGGCCGGCGATGGCCGCAAGCGTCAGGATGGAGAACGGGACGGCCGCGTTGCCGCAAACCATTACGGCGAGCAGAGCGACGGCAGCCACCGCAAAGAGCAGGAGATAGGATTTCCGCCAACCGCTCGAAGGCGCCTGGGCGGCTTCGCTCATGATCATCGATCCTTCGTCCAAAATGGAGGTCGCGCGCTTATAGCACGCGTCTGTGCCATTTCCGTGAGACCTCGCATCGCTTCATCTTCTTTGGCTTTCTCTTATAATGGGCCATGCCGATTTCATCCGACCTTCTGAACGATTTCATCGAAGAAAAATTAAGTCCGGAGGAGACTGACGCCATTAGGGCGACGATCGCCGGCGATCCGGAACTTGCCGCTTATGTGCAGGACCGCAAGGCGTTGAAAGCGGCGCTCGCTTCGCGGCCAGCGGCCTGGCTCGGCCGGATCCATGGGCGTGTCGCGGGACAGAGCGCGAGCTGGATTCCGGCATGCGCGATGGCTGCCGGGATCGGCCTGGGCATTCTGCTCGCAGGCACATTCGGCATCGGCACCGATGTGCGCGGTCAGGATGGTACGCTGATCGCTCAAGGAGAGCTTGGCCGTGTCCTCTCAACCGCATTGACCGGGGAGCAAAGCGCGGAACCGGCGGCGCGCATAGCGGCCAGCTTCTGGAGCAAGAATGGTTCCTTCTGCCGCAGCTTCGTGACGCGCGGAACCTCGATGAGCGCGCTCGCGGGGATTGCCTGCCGCGAGCAGGGTGCATGGCGCATCGCCGCGACGGCCGCGGTGCCGCCGATCGATCCGCGCCAATCCCGAATAAGCCCGGAGGAGCTTCCCCCTTCGGTGCGCGGCGTGATGGACAATCTGATTGTCGGCCGGCCGCTGGATGCCGATGCGGAACGTCAGTTGCGCAATCAAGCCTGGCGCGCGCGCTGATTGCGGGTTCCTGGATCGATTAATCCTTGTACTGATGAGAACGGCAGCGCGGCAGCGCGAAGCGGCAGCAGGGCCGGATACTCACGCTGGTTCTTAAGGTTCCTCCCGCAGCGGGGATTTTTTTCACGCGCCGCGGGAGAGAAATCCTCGGCACAGCCGTTGTCAGAGGCAGAGAAAGCTTCCGAGCTGCACTACGGCCCGTGAAGATATTCGGCATCGGCCGGAAAAAGCCCAAATCATTGGGAAAACCCCACATCGTTGGGAACCCAACGTCGGGAAAAAAGGAGCACAACATGCGTACATTCAAGAATTCACTCGCCACAGCGCTGTTATGCGGCGCGGTGGGCTTGGCCTATCCGGCCGTCGCGCAAGTGGGCGGAGCCGGGGGAGGAACCGGGGCGGGTGGTGTCGCGGCGGGAGCGGGTACCAGCGTGGGCACGACCGGGGGCGGAAACAATTCCGTGGGGTCGGCAACGTCCGGTACGCTGAACAACACCGCCACCGGAGCCTTGGGCGTTCCGGGTTCCGGGGCCGTGGGCGGAGCGGCAACCAATCGGGGCGCGGGCACGGCCATCAATTCGGCCAGCACCAACACCCTGAACAATACCGCCACGGGCGCGCTCGGGAGCACGGGCTCGCCAACCGGCAGCAGTCTCGGGAGCACCGGCAGCAATGCCGCCGCAAACGCCGGCGTGACCGCGGGCGGCAGCAGCACTCCGGCGGGTACGACGAACGGCGTGAGCAATAGCTCATTACCGGGGACTACGGGCGCCGCGACCGCGACGGGAGACGGTGCGGCCAACAATTATGGGGCTGATAATAATGCTGCGGCGGCTGGAGCCATTGGCAGCAGCCCGTCGGGCAACACCCCGAACTTCCTTGCAAACGTGCAAAGCAC
Source organism: Micropepsaceae bacterium (assembly GCA_036499145.1). Classification (GTDB taxonomy): domain Bacteria; phylum Pseudomonadota; class Alphaproteobacteria; order Micropepsales; family Micropepsaceae; genus CAIYRG01. The sequence continues at coordinate 6,382 of DASYEG010000214.1, forward strand.
CCCAACGCCGGCGAAGGGGTTGGGCAAGGCGGCAATGGCACGCGTCGATCAGAACGAGCGCCGCACCACGTCAGAGTTGAATCGCGCCTCCGCCAACAGCACCGGCAATGCGAGC
>DASYEG010000215.1:0-1678 GCA_036499145.1 Micropepsaceae bacterium
ATGAACGTATTGCGCAAGCCCCGCGCGGGCCGGCCCGAATAGACGCGCGTAATAACCGTGGTGTCGTCTTTCGCCGCCAGCAAAGCTTTCTTATAAGCATCCGGAGCGCCGCTTTCGTCGCACACCAGAAACGCCGTACCGAGTTGCGCCGCGACCGCACCTGCATCCAGCATTTCGACGATGTCGCGGCCGTCCATGATGCCGCCGGAGGCGATCACCGGAACTGAAACTTCACGCAGAAGCTCGCGGGTCAGTTCGCGCATCGGCACCATCGATTGCTCGAAGGCATCAAGAAAGCTGCCGCGATGCGCGCCCGCCTCCTCGCCTTGTGCGACAATCCAGTCGACGCCGGCGGACGCGAGTTGCTTACCTTCCGCGACGGTCGTCGCGGTGCCCGCGATCTGAATGCCGGCCTTGCGCAGCCGCGCCAGTGCATCGGCGCTGGGGATGCCGAAGGTGAAACTGAACACGGCAGGCCGCGCTTCGATCACCGCAGCAACCTGATCCTCAAACGGGCTCGCCGGGTTGGGCGGGACGACCGGCGGCGCGAGACCCAATTTTTCATGGACCCGCGTGACCAGCGCCAGCATCGGCGCTGGATCGACGTGGCGTTGCGGCTCGTAGCCGCCGGCGAACAGATTGAGCGCGAAAGGCTTGCTCGTCAGCCCGCGGATCTGTTTGGCGGTGTCGAGAATTTGCTGCGGCGTCGCGTAAGCCGCGCCCCACGAACCAAGGCCGCCTGCGTTCGACACCGCGGCAACGAGTTCCGGCGTGCCGCCCGCGCCCGCCATCGGCGCGAGGACGATCGGGTGCGCGATACCCAGTTCGCTCAAGAAGTTTCCCGCCATACGATGCCTCCCTTGGGCAGAGGTACGCTAGCGCTACTCGCACGGCGTACAATACGTATGTCGCGATAGCAGCCTTAAAACGCGGCGATGGGCCTCAGCCGGCCATCAGCCGTTCGCTGACGATATAGCCCGTCAGCAGCAGCCCGCCGAAAGCGATGATGACAATCGCCGCGCCGGTTTCCAGACCTCGCAGCACCAGCATCCCCGCACCCGGCTTGGCCTTGGCCCAGCGGCCCGCGAGGCCGCGTGCGCCCACTGCCAATGTGGCGATCAGGGCGACGGTGATGAAGGTGCCGAGCCCCATCGCGAAGGTCGACGCGACACCGATCCAGAACAGCCCTTGCGCCAGCGCGAAGACGAGCACGATGATCGCGCCCGAGCACGGCCGCAAGCCGACAGCGACGATGGCCGCCAGCCCGCGCTTCCACCAATCACGCCCCTTGAGTTCGTTCGGTTCCGGCGCGTGGGCGTGGCCCCAGGCATGCGCCTCATCGCCATGATCGTGGTCATGATGCGCATGAGAATGAGAATGGCTGTGCGCATGACCATGATCGCGATGGCCGTGGCCATGGTGGTGATCGTGCCCCTGGTCGTGATGCGCATGCGCGTGCTCAGGCTTCGCCGGCACAAGCAGCTTCAGGAAGGCGCGGCCCTTCACCCACAATAACCGCAAGCCAATGAGAACGATCAGCGTATAGCTGACGATCTCGATGACACGCACCGTGTCGCCCAGGACCTTCGCGGTGGCGCCAAGCAGCACCGCGGCGATGCCGACGATGGCAATGGCGGTGAAGGCCTGCAGGATGGCAGACGCAAACGACAGCGCGACG
>DASYEG010000216.1:0-7745 GCA_036499145.1 Micropepsaceae bacterium
CTCCCAGCGCGGAGGCAACTCATGAGTTCGCCGCTCGCGATCGGAGCTGTCAGCGCCGTATTGCGCAACCTCCTCGATAACGGTCTGATCGAGGCGGGTGCCGCGATGGGTACGACGGTCAACATCAGCGCGGTCGCGCCCGACACGATCGATCTCGACAATGCCGAGGAGCCGCCGCGGCTCAATCTTTTTCTGCATCAGGTGACGTCGAATTCCGGCTGGCGCAACGCCGCCCTTCCGTCGCGCGACTCGATCACCGGCGAAAGGCTGACCAACGCGCCTTTGGCGCTCGATCTGCACTATCTGCTCACGGCCTATGGCCGCGCGGATTTCCACGCCGAGATCCTACTCGGTTATGCGATGCATCTTCTGCACGAGCGGCCCGTCTTGGATCGCGCCGCCATCCGGCGCGCGCTCGATCCCAGTCCGCTGGATGTCAGCATGCTGCCGCCCGCCTATCAGGCGCTCGCGGCGTCCGACCTCGCCGATCAGGTGGAGCAGATCAAAATCACGCCCGCCGCCATGGGCCATGACGAAATGTCGAAGCTCTGGTCGGCGATCCAGACGCATTATCGTCCGACCTCCGCGTATCAAGTCTCGGTGGTTCTGATCCAAGGCACCAAGCCCGGACGCTCGCCTTTGCCGGTGTTGTCGCGCGGCCTCGTCGATCCCGTGACCAAGCGCGATCGCGGGGTGGTGGTGAACCCCGATTTGCTGCCGCCTCTGCCCACGCTGTTCACGCTCACCCCGCCCGCGAGCAAAAGCGGCGCGACGCTGGGCGATACCGTAACCATTACGGGCGTGCGCCTCATCGGTGCGGGTCATCGCGTGCACCTGACACATCGGCTGGTGACAACGCCGGTGGAGTTGACTCCGGCAGCGCCTAACGCCGCCGGCACGGAGATAAAAGTCACCCTGCCCAACGACATCGCGGCGCAGAGCACGTTCGTTCCCGGACAATGGTCGCTGAGCATCGTCTTTACGCCGGCGGGCGAGCTTAATCCGCGTGAGACCAATGCGATCCCGCTGGTCCTCGCGCCTGTCCCCGTGATCGTGGCCGATGTGCCGCTGGGCCTTCCTGCCGCCAATGTGACCCGCGGCGGTGTGCCTCCTCGTGTCACCGTCACGCTGACATCGCGCCCGCAGACGCGTCCGCAACAGGCCGCGTCGCTTGTCCTCGACACGACGGAGGCCAAAGCGCTGCCGCGCGTCAATGCGGCCGACCCGCTGGTGTTCGAATTCGCCAACACGCTGGTTTCCGGCAATCATTGGCTGCGCCTGAGAGTCGATGGCACCGACAGCGTGCTGCTCGACAAAAGCGGCCCGGCGCCGATATTCGACCCGACCCAGCAGATCGTGGTGCCGCCATGAATGCGCTCGGCGGTACATCGGCGGGTCTGGCCGGACAATTCGCGAGCTGGTCCGAGGCCAATCAGCATTGGCTGATCGCAGCGATCGGGCGGTTGCGGGCGCGGCTTGAGGCGCCGTCACAAACGGCATCCGAAACCTCAGACAGCGTCGCGGCCGGGTCCGATTGTGGTTTCACACCGGCGCTCCTGCATTGCGCGCGCGCGTTTAACCTGTCGACTTTCGAGCGCGAACTGCTGCTGCTGGCGGCAGGCCTCGAACTCGATGCCGGCCTGCGTGCCGCTGTTGCCGCGCTGAACGGCAACGCGCCGGCGCGCGCCAGCTATGGGCTCGCGCTCGGTCTGCTCACGCAGCCGCATTGGGATGCGCTATCGCCCGACGCGCCCTTGCGCCATTGGCACATGATCGAACTGGAAGCCGGTGTACCTCTCACGCAAGCATCTTTGCGAATCGATGAACGCATCCTTCACTTTCTTGCCGGTGTTGCGGCAAGCGACGCACGGCTTTCGGGCATCGCTCGCTATGTGCCGGTTCCGGCGCTCGATGATGGCGTCGATATGGCGCTCGCCCAACAGGTCTCGCAAAACCTGGGCGCCGACGAGCGCGGACGCATCGTGGCGGTTTATAGCGAAATCCATGATATCTGCGCCCGGCGGGACCTCGCGCTCGCGGCGGTCGCGCGACTGGCGCAGCCCGCGCTCTGGATCGCAAGCCGTGATCTTCCCACCGAGCCCGGCGAACTTGCCGCAATCGCACGCCGCGTGGATCGGGAAGCCGCGCTGACGGGCGCCGTCCCGATTCTCGCAACGGAAGAATCGGGTTCGGAGCCGGTGGCACTTTCTTTCGCCACTCGGTTGCAGGCCGCGCTGCTGTGGCTTGGGGCCCCGCCCGCGGGTTTGAAAGCGCTACCGGAACAGCACCGCGTTTCGATCATCGCGCTGCCGATGGCCGATGCCGAGCGAACCCATACGAGCCTGATGTCGAAATGGCGCCGCATTGCGGGTTCCACCGAAGGCGAGGATGCAGGGATCGCGACAGAGTTCAATCGCGCCGCCACGCAATTCCGGATCACTTCGGCAGCCATGGACGATGTCATGGACAGTCTCGCGGCAATCGCTCCGGCGGAACGGAGTGCGGCGGTCTGGCCCGCCGTCCGGGAAGGCGCACGCGGCGGGCTCGATTCGCTCGCTCAGCGCATCGTAACGCGCGTGGCGTTCGGCGATCTGGTGTTGCCCAATGCCCAGATTGCGATCCTGCGCGATATCGCGCGGCATCTGCGCAATCGCGAACGCGTCTATCGCGATTGGGGATTCGGCGACAAGCACGCCCGCGGCAAGGGCCTGACCGCGCTCTTCTGCGGCGAATCCGGCACCGGCAAGACGCTGGCCGGCGAAGCGATCGCCAATGATGCGGGGCTCGATCTCTATCGTGTCGATCTCGCGATGCTGGTCAGCAAATATATCGGCGAGACCGAAAAAAATCTGAAGCGTCTGTTCGATGCCGCTGAATCCAGTGGTGCGACACTTCTGTTCGATGAGGCCGACGCGCTGTTCGGCAAGCGCAGCGAAGTCAAGGACAGCCACGACCGCTACGCCAATATCGAGGTCTCTTATCTCCTGCAGCGGATCGAGGCCTATCGCGGTCTTGCCATCCTGACGACAAACATGAAAAGCGCGCTCGATCGCGCGTTCCTGCGCCGGATTCGTTTCGTCATCAATTTCCCCTTTCCCGACGCACCCGCGCGCGAGCGAATCTGGCGCCAGCAATTCCCCGCCGGTGCGCCGCTCAAGAATGTCGATTTCGCCGCGTTGGCGCGGCTCAATCTCGCGGGCGGCCATATCCACAGCATCGCGCTCAATGCGGCGTTCAAGGCCGCGGACCGGGAGGGCCCAATAGACCAGGGGGTGTTGATGGAAGCCGCGCGCGCCGAATACGCAAAGCTCGAGCGCAGTTTCACCGACGGCGGAGGCGGGTCATGAATCGCAAGCGCGAGGCATCTTCGCCCCTCCATCTGAACATCGGACGGATCGTCGTGGACGCCGACGCGCTCGGCGATGTTTCCCGCTCCCGGTTTCGCGCGGAGATCGGCACCGCCCTCTCGCAACATTTGTCGGGCCAGACGATCGACGGTCCCCCGACACTCGCACAGCAGATTGCAAGGTCTGTCGCACCGCAGGTGCGCGCGCAGCTTCCCAAGGGAGGCCGCAATGGCGCTTAGCCCGGCGGTCCAGGCCATCGCCAAAACCGGCGCGCGTCCGATGCGTGTCCTGCAACGCGCCTGCAGCGGCAAGAGTTGCGAGGAGTGCGAAAGCTGCCGCAAGAAAAAACCGCTGCAGCGCGAAGCCGCGGGCGGCCGCGGCGGGAACGTGCCGGCCTCCTACAACGCGCCGTCCGCGCTCACCGGGGGCGGCGTCCACCTGCCGGTACAACTCCGCCAGGCATTGGGACCTTTGTACGGCAGCGATTTCTCGGGCGTGCGCATCCATCATGACGCGGCGAGCCATGCGGCGGCGCGCGAAGTGAACGCGCGCGCGTTCACCCTCGGCCAGCATGTCCATTTCGCCGCCGGCGAGTACCGGCCGGGGCACCAGGACGGTCTGCGTCTTTTGGCGCACGAACTTGGCCACACTGTGCAGCAGCGTCATGCGGGGGACGTCGATTCCGGCACGGAGGTCGAGATCGGGAGGGCTGATTCCGCGCTCGAGCGCGAGGCCGATGCCGCAGCCGATGCCGTCCTGGACGGACGCAAGGCGCGCCTCAGTTCGATCGGTGCGGGCGGCGTGCAGGCAAAACTGCTGCAGCGTCAACTCGGCACCGCTGCGGGCGGCAGCGAGAGCGCGAGCGTGGATCGCAAAGTCGACGAAAACACAATCGTGCACATCACGCGCACCGTCACAGAGAAAAAATGCACGCTGGATACCGATCCGGACAGCACGCCCACGGACAAGATTTTCTATTGGGACAAGGACGCCAACGCCATCGGTCTCAACTACAAGATCTGCAATGGGCGCGTGCAATTAAGCACCAAGGGCGAGATCAGCTACGACAAGGTGATCGATTCCGCCAAGAATCTGCTCACCACATTGCAGAAGAACCCCGCGCTCGGCCAGGACCTCGGCAATCTTCTGAACGACCGGTTGAGTGCCGCGACGATCAGCACAAGCGGCGACGTGACGCTCACGGTCGATGGCATCCTGTCGGCCTCGGTGCAGACCGGCTCCACGACCGGCACACAGAATCAACAATACAATGTGCGCGGAGTTCTGAAGATCACGCCCAAAGGCATGAGCTTTACCGTCACCGGTGGCGTGGATTTCAGCAAGACGCCGTTGCAGAGCACCACCACCTACACGCTGGAGGGCAAGGTCGCGACCGAGCATTTCGCGGTCGATCTGAAATACGAACAGATCGACACCTCGAAGGCCGGAGGGGCGGCCACAAGCAAGGGGCAGACGACGCTCGGCGTGGATGTTCCCTTGCCCGATGTCGGCCCGCTCAGTGGCGTCACATTGGGGCCGACCGTCACGTTCGATGAACATGGCAATCCCACCATCGGTGGCGGGCTGAAGGGGCATTTCGGAAAACCGGAAACCACGCCGCGGGTGCGCTGCTTCAAGTGCAATTGCCCGCCGCCGCTTCCCGAATATTCCTGCACGAAAGAGGTCACCGCGCATCGGGAACCGGTGACGAAAGAGGCTGCGAAGGACAGCACCGTCAAGCTGCTCTACGATTACAATAGCGCGGTGCCCGCCAATGCGGCGGACTTCAAATCCCACGTCAGTTCCATCGCCGCTCTGGTGGGCCAGGGCTACAAGGTCGAGCACATCTGGGGCTATGCCTCGCCCGAAGGCTCGCTCGATACGCCGAAGCCGCCGGTTCCGGGGTTCAAAGGCAATATCGCGCTGAGCGGCCGGCGCGCTTCGCAAGCGCGCGGAGAGATTTCGACAGCGGCACCGGGCGCCGCCCTGCCCGAAGCGGAAGGCAAAGGCGAACAACTCGGCGATCTCGACGGCACAGGCGATACCGCCGACAAGGACATCACGCCCGATCTGGTGAAATTGCTGCAATCCAAAACCAGCGATGACGAAAGGCTGGATGTGCTGGGCGTCGAGGAAAGCGTGCGCAACGATGCGGCAAAGAAAGCTCAGGCGATAGCCGACATCAACGCCTTCATCGAAGGCCGCGATGCGAAGGGGCTGAAGCTGGCGCAACGGCCACGCTGGGGAAAAGTGTTCCCATTCCTGCGCCGCGTCGAGGTGGCACTTCACCACGATCCGGTGATCGAAATGAATCCGGTCGCGGCAAGCAACAAGAAACAGAATTGCGAAGACGCGGACATCGCCTATGCGCGCGCCAATATGCCGGCGCTGCCGCCCGAACGCCGTCTGCCGAAGGAAGAGTGCGGAACATGAGTTTCGACATATCGCCGAAGATCATCAAAGGCGGCCTCGTGGTGCTGGCGCCGGGCGGCGGCGCCGTGCAACGCACGATCGCATTGCAATACAATCCGGACACGCTGACGCGCAGCTATCAGGTGCAAGGTGTGGGCGGCGACGGCGGGGGCGAACGCGCGCAGCCTTTCCGTCTGAAGGGTCCGGCGATCGAATCGATCAAGCTTGAAGCCGATATCGACGCGACCGAGCAATTGGAGTTGCCCGACCAGAACCCCAATGCGGTGGCTTTTGGCATCGCACCGCAGCTTGCGATCCTCGAAGCCCTCGTCAATCCCAGCGTCGACGAGCTTTTGTCCAACGCCGCGCAGAGCGCGAACGGCACACTCGAGATCATTCCGCCCGAAGCGCCGCTGGTGATCTTCGTCTTCAGCAAGAACCGCGTCGTACCGGTGCGGGTGACGGATTTCTCCATCACGGAAGAGGCGTTCGACGTCCAGCTGAATCCTATCCGCGCCAAGGTCAATCTCGGCTTGCGCGTAATGAGCACCGACGATCTCGGCTTCCAGCACAAGGGCGGCACGATCTTCCTCGGCTATTTGCGCGCGCGTGAGGCGCTGGCCGCGAAATCCGGCACCGCGAATTTGAGTACGCTCGGCATTACCAACCTAGCCTGAACCGGATAAAGCGATGACAACCGATCCCGTCCAGTTGCTGATCGAAGCCGGCGCCATTCCGTCGAGCCCGTTCGCTGCGAACAGCCGGTATTACAGCGTCGTGCTTGGGCGCTATCAGCGCGATGCCAACGATGCGGGCATCACCTATGTGCTGCGCCGCTTCATTCCGCAACAGCGCGACATTCCCATCGCGGGCGCGCACATCGTGCATGGCGGGGAGCGTCCAGACCTGCTCGCCGCGCAGGCCTTGGGCGATGCCGGGCTTTACTGGCGCGTTGCCGATGCCAATGCCGTCACCGATCCATTCGAACTCACCGATACGCTAGGCGCGCGTATCGCCATTCCTACTCCACCCGGAACATAAGCGAGCGGCACATTATGAACGGCGGCGTTCAGCTCTCTTTGCAAATTGGCCCGGTGCCCATCCCCGCGCCGCGAGAGGTCGTGGACGCTCTGGTGCATGTCAAAGTCGAAGACGGCTCGGGCGGCACGCAAAGCGGCTTCGAGCTCGGCTTCGAGCTGCCGATTCGCTCGCCCTTGCGCACCCTGTTCCTGCTGACCGGCGGCGGCAGCCTGCCGCTGATGCGCGTGGTGCTCATTGTCACGATCAATGGCGCGGCGCGCTCCATCATCGACGGCGTGACCACCCATGTGGAGACCCAGCCGGGCGAAGGCGGCGTCGCCAAGCTGATCGTGAAGGGCAAGGACCTTTCCGCGTTGATGGATCTCATCGAGATTCCGGGGCTGCCCTTCCCGGCCATGCCGCCTTCGGCGCGCGTATTGCTGATCCTGGCGAAATATGCCGCGTTCGGCGTGATCCCCATGGTGATCCCGAGCATTCTCGATATTCCACCGATTCCCGTGCAGCAGATCCCGCAACAGCGCGGCAGTGATTATGCCTATGTGACGAAGCTCGCGAAGGATGCGGGCTATGTCTTTTATCTGGAACCGGGACCCGCACCCGGAACGTCCAAGGCGTATTGGGGGCCGGAAATCCGCGTCGGCGAACCGCAGCCCGCGCTGACCACCAACATGGACGCGCTCAGCAATGTCGATCAGATTTCGTTCAATTTCGACAAGGAAAAAAAGACCATCCCCATCGTCTTCTTCCAGGAGCCGGTGAGCAAAATTCCGATCGGCATTCCTATTCCCGACGTCACGCCGCTCAATCCACCGCTCGGCCTGGTGCCGCCGCTCCCGCCGAAGATCGTGAAGCTCGACAGCACTGCGCATTTGTCCGCGCCCGACGCGTTGATGGCGGGGCTCGCCTATGCCGGACAGCACAGCGATTCGGTGTTCGGCAAGGGAA
>DASYEG010000217.1:0-3191 GCA_036499145.1 Micropepsaceae bacterium
AGGCGTTCAAGCCGGGGCGCAGTCCTGGCAGACCGAGACTTCGATCGTGACGTGGGAAAGTCCCGAATGGCGCCGGCGCAGTTCCGCCTTGATGTCGTCCGCCGAGCAGGGGACCGGGCTCACCAGCGATACGATCAGACCGCGGTGGCCGGGGCCCAGCCGCCAGAGGTGCAAATCGGCGATGCGCGCGTGCAAATCGTCTTCAAGCGTGCGGCGGATCGCCTCCGAGAGCGAGGGATCGTCCTCAACATCGAGAAGCACAAGACCCGCCTGCCGCATGAGTTGAACCGCCCAGCTCGCAATCACCACGGCGCCGATAATTCCCACCACCGGATCGAGCGCGGACAAACCGAACAGGGCCCCCGCGCCGAGCGCCAGCAATGCCAGCACGGATGTCGCGGCGTCCGCCAATATGTGCACATAAGCCGCGCGCATATTGTAGTCCTGATGGTTCGCCTCCTCCTGCCCGTGATCATGGTCGTGCCCATGATCGTGCCCGTGATCGTGATCGTGGTCCGCCAGCATGAACGCGCTCAGGATATTCACCAGAAGCCCCAGCCCCGCGACCAGGATGGCTTCGTTGTAGCGAATGGGAACGGGGGCGAAGAGCCGCATCGCCGATTCCACGGCAATGCCGAGCGAAATGATCCCCAGCACGAGCGCGCTGGAAAATCCCGCGAGATCCCCGAATTTACCGGAACCGAAAGAAAAGCGCCGGTCGGCCGCGTGGCGGCGCGCCATCCAATAGGCGCCTGCCGCGAGACCGAGCGCGCCCACATGGGTGGCCATATGCGCGCCATCGGCGAGCAACGCCATGGAGCCAAAGACGAGACCCGCGGCGATCTCCACAGTCATGAAGATAATCGTGACAATGACGACCAAACGGGTGCGGGATTCGGCGCGGGCGTGGCCGGCGCCGAGATAGACATGCCCCTGCGTCCAGGCGTGATCGTGCCGTTCGCTCATGAGGCCAATATAGGTGTGAAGAGGCCGTTACGACTATGTGCGGCGCGGTAAGATAGGTTTTTCGTGCCGCACCACGAAATGCTCCGCCACCTGGATCGGCTTGACGTCGATACGGGTGAAGCCCGCATCGCGATAAAGGACGAGCAATTTCGGCCTCGGCTCGCAATCGAGCCTGAGATAAGGACGTGCTTTCGCGCATGCTTCAGCTTCGGCCCAGTTCAGCATCGCCTGCGCGAAGCCTTGGCCGGCGTACTTACGTGCGACAGCAAGGCGGTGGATGTAGAAGGCTTCCTCGGGTTTGGCCCGGGGCCAGAAGAGTCTATCCTCGTCGTGCAGATACATGCAGGCGGCAAGCGCCCCCACGACGCGTCCGGTGACAAGCTCGCCAGCGCGCGCAACCTCCACCAACGCATCGTAAGAGGTCTCGTTCGGTCCCCAGAGCGGTTCGCCCTTGGCGGCCAGCCAGTCCGCCGCCTCGCGGATCAGAACATCGGTCTCCGCAACGGCCTCGGGACCGGCACGCGCGATTGTGAGGCCCATCGCGGATGACGCGCCTAGCGCATCGTCGGCATGACGAAGCTCGAATCGCGCGCGCCCTTGGGCCAGCGCGCCGTCACCGTCTTCGTCTTGGTGAAGAAGCGCACGCCGTCCGGCCCGTGCTGGTTCGCATCGCCGAAGGCCGAACGCTTCCAGCCGCCGAAACTGTGATAGGCAAGCGGTACGGGAATCGGCACGTTGATGCCGACCATGCCGACATTCACGCGCGATGCGAATTCGCGCGCGGCATCGCCGTCACGCGTGAAGATGGCGACGCCATTGCCATATTGATGCCGCGAGGGCAGCGCCAGGGCCTCGTCGAAATCCCGCGCGCGTGCGATCTGGAGCACGGGACCGAAAATTTCCTCCCGATAGGTTCTCATGCCGGGCGTTACGCGGTCGAACAACGAAGCACCGAGGAAGAAGCCGTTCTCGTAACCTTGCATGGTGAAGTCGCGCCCATCGACGACGAGTTCGGCGCCCTCGTTCTCACCGAGTGCGATGTAGTCCAGCACCTTCTGGCGATGGGCCGCCGTGATGAGCGGGCCATAGGCGGCGTCGGGATCGGTGGGAAGACCGACCTTTAACCCTTCAACGCGCCGCTTGAGTCTGTGCGTGAGGGATTCGGCCACGCGTTCGGTGACCGGCACGACGACGGAAATCGACATGCAGCGCTCGCCCGCCGAACCGAAGCCCGCGCCCATCAGCTCGTTCACCACCGAATCGAGATCGGCATCGGGCAGCACGATGGCGTGGTTCTTGGCGCCGCCCATCGCCTGCACGCGCTTTCCGGTCGCGGCGCCTTTCGCATAGACATATTCAGCGATTGTCGATGAACCGACAAAACTGACCGCGGCGATGCCCGGCTCGTCGAGGATGGCATCGACGATCTCCTTGTCGCCGTTCACCACCTGAAGCACGCCGGGCGGCGCGCCCGCTTCCAGCATCAGCTCCGCCAGACGCAAGGGGATGCTCGGGTCTTTCTCGCTTGGCTTCAGAATAAAGCAATTGCCGCAGGCGATGGCGACACCGAACATCCACATCGGAATCATGGCGGGGAAATTGAACGGCGTGATGCCGGCGACGACGCCCAAGGGCTGGCGAATGGAATAGACGTCGATCCCGGGGCCGGCGCCTTCGGTGAATTCGCCTTTCAACAGATGCGGGATGCCGCAGGCAAATTCGATCACTTCGAGGCCGCGCTGGAGGTCGCCGCGCGAGTCGGCAACGACCTTGCCATGCTCGCTGGAAAGAAGCTGGCTCAGCGAATCCATACTTTCTTCGACCAGCGTCTTGAAATTGAACATCACCCGCGCGCGGCGCTGCGGGTTGAGGCCGGCCCATGCGGGGAACGCCTTGGCGGCGGCGTCCACCGCGCGGCGCAGTTCTTCGGAATTGGCAAAGGGCACACGCGCCTGCACCTCGCCGGTCGCGGGATCGAACACATCGCCGAAGCGGCCCGACGAGCCGTTCACATGCACGCCGCCGATGAAATGCGTCAGGGTTTTCATGAAAGCCTCACCGGGTTCTGGCGAAGCATAGCGCACCGTGCGAAATGTCGAAACGCGTCAGCCGAGCGCTTTGACGATTTCTTCCGTCATCTTCTTCGCATCGGCGAACAGCATCATGGTGTTGTCGCGGAAGAACAGCTCGTTCTCGATACCGGCATAGCCCGAGCCCATGCCGCG
>DASYEG010000218.1:0-8280 GCA_036499145.1 Micropepsaceae bacterium
CCTTCGGGCGTGGTGCTGACCGGCGAATATTTTCCGCTGGCCCGCCGCTCCAGTTCCATCACCTTTATCTATTGCGGGTTTTCGTTTGGCCAAGGCTCCGCCGGCGAAGTCGCGAATGCGGTGCTGCAACCCTATGGCTGGCAGGCGGCGATCCTGATCGGCGGCGGTCTCGCCCTTGCGCTTGCGGCGACGCTGGCGGTGCTTCTGCCCGAATCGCTCGAATATCTCGTCAATCGCGGCGGAAATCCGCAAACCGCGGCCAAAATTCTCCGTCGCATCGCGCCCGATATCGCCATCGGTCCGGAAACCCGGCTGGTCGCGGGAGCGCGCAATGGCGCCACGCTGACCTTCTGGCAATTGTTTCCGCAGCTTTTCCAGATGGGGCGCAGCTTCGGCACACTGGTGATCTGGCTGGCGCTCGGCATGAACCTGATCGTCAACACATCGCTGCAGGTGTGGCTGACCAATATCCTCCAGGATTCCGGCTTCGCCCAGCACACCGCCATCATCGCGACCGAGGCGTCCTTCGCCGCAGGCATCGTCGGGGCCTTCATCATCGGACCGCTGATCGACAGATTCGGACCTTACCGCGTCATGGGCGCGTTGTTCGTCGTGGGCGCATTGTTCAGCCTCTTCATCGGCCTGTCGCTCTCCTGGGCCGTGGCGGCCACGATCATCGCGGCCTCGTTCGGCTCGGGCTTCTGCACCAGCGGCGTGCAAAAAGGCGGCAACGCGATGTCGGTCTATTTCTATCCGGTGGCGCTGCGTTCCACAGGCTTGGGCTGGGGCCTCGGCATCGGGCGCATCGGTGCGATTCTGGGACCGCTGGCGGTCGGATATCTGCTGACATCCGGTTGGCCGGCCCCAACCGTGTTCGCAATAATGGCCGTGCCGATGCTGATCGGGGCAAGCGCCATCTTCGCCATGGGACGCGCCTATGGCGAAGCCCAAAAAGAACAGCCGGCCGTCCAAGAAATCGCCGCGACCAAGGCCTAGAGGAGCAGCATGGATAGCCCGGCCGCGGTCGAGACCGATGCGCTGATCAATGAAAGCCGGGTGGGACGGCTGCAGATTCTCGTCGCCGTCCTCGGCGGCTGCGCGCTTCTGGTCGAAGGCTTCGATACCTCCGTCATCGGCTATATCGCACCGCAGCTCACGCGGGCGTGGCACGTGCCGCCGAGCACGCTTGGCACCATCCTGACCGCCGACATGGTGGGGCTGCTGCTCGGCTATCTGTTCGTCTCGCCGTTGTCCGCGCGGTTCGGCCACAAGCGCATGGTCGTGTTCAGCACGGCGGCATTCGGCGCGTTGACGTTCCTCACCATCACGTCCGGCGATGTCGCGATGCTGATCGGCTTTCGCTTCCTGACCGGCATCGGCGTCGGCGGCGCGATGCCGAGTGCGGTGGCGCTGACCGGGGAATATTTCCCCGAGCGCATGCGCTCGACCTCGGTCACGCTCATCTATATCGGCTTCTCTTTGGGACAGATCGCGGCCGGAGTGGTGGCGAACCTTCTGCTCGATTCTTTCGGATGGCAGGCCGTGCTCGCCTTCGGCGGAGCCGGCACGCTGCTGTTGTCGGCGCTGTTCCTGTTCATGCTTCCCGAATCGCTCGAATATCTCATTAATCGGGGGGATGACCGCGCGCGGGCGATCACGATCTTGGCCCGTCTCGCTCCGGGATTGACGATTTCGCGCGACACGCGGCTGATCGCCGGCCAGCAGGGCGCGCGACACGTTGCGGTCGGTCAGTTGGTGGAAGACGGACGCGCCCTCGGCACCGGGCTGATCTGGATCGGCATGTTCATGAACCTGATGGTCTATTTCTTCCTGCAGAAATGGCTGACCCAATTGCTGGTCAATGTGGGGCTGCCGCAACAGACCGCCATCACCGCGACGACCGTTGGCTTGGCGGGCGGGATCGTAGCGGCAATCATCATAGGCCCGCTGATGGACCGGATCGGTCCCTACATCGTCGTTGCAGGCCTTTTCGCGATGGCGGCGGTCTCCGTCGCCGTCATGGGAGAGGTGCTGGCCTCGCCCGCACCCGTCGTGATCGTGGCGGTGTCGCTGTTCATGGGTTTCTGTCTTTCCGGCGGACAAAAGGCCAACAATGCGCTCTCGGTCTATTTCTATCCGACGGCGCTGCGGGGCACGGGTCTTGGCTGGTCGCTCGGAGTGGGACGCATCGGCGGCGTCATCGGGCCGTTTGCCGCAGGCATTCTCTTGACGGCGGGGTGGTCTCCGGCAGAACTTTTCTATGCCTCGGCGCTGCCCATGATCGCAGGCGCCATTGCCATCGCCATGATGGGACAGTTCTATGGACATGCGGGAACGGCATCGCCAGTGTCCCAAAAAATTTCACCGCATAAGGTCTGATTCACAGTGACATCATCCCCCCGCCTCCTCGCCGATATCGGCGCGACGCATGCGCGCTTCGCGCTTCTGATCGATGGCCGGATCGGCCACAACTTCGTGCACATGGTGGCCGATTACGCCAATTTCGCGGACGCGATCGCCGCTTATCTCGCCTCCATCCCGGAAAATCTGTGGCCCGTGCAAGCCGCGATGGCGGTGGCAGGGCCGGTCACGAGCGACAAGGTCGTCATGATGAACAGTCCGTGGAATTTTTCCATCGCCGGACTGAAGCAGCAATTCGGCTGGACCCGGCTGCATGTGATGAACGATTTCGCGGCCAATGCGCTGGCCGTGCCTCATCTGGCCGAGGACGATCTGATCCAGGTGGGCGAAGGTGCGCCCGTGCCCGATGCCCCCGTGGCCGTTCTCGGCCCCGGCACGGGTCTCGGCGTCGCCGGCCTTGTGCGCTGCGCCGAGAGCTGGATCGCGCTTCCCGGCGAAGGCGGCAATATCACGCTCGCGGCGCTGGATTCACGCGAGGCCGCCATCGTCGACATCCTGCGCCGCCAATATGCCCATGTGTCGGCCGAGATCGTGTTGTCCGGCCCGGGTCTGGTGAACCTCTACGATTCCTTGTGCGAACTTTCCGGCAAGCCCGCGACACCTTCGACGCCCGAGCACATCACCCATGTCTATCCCGGCTGCGACCCGCAATGCCGCGAAGCGGTCAATGTTTTCTGCGCCATGCTGGGCACGTTCGCGGGGGATTGCGCGCTGACCTTCGGCGCGCGCGGCGGTGTCTACATCATGGGCGGCATCGTGCCGAAGATGATCGAGGTTTTCCGGCGTTCGGCGTTCCGCGAACGTTTCGAGTTCAAGGGCCGCTACCGGCAATATCTCTCCACCGTGCCGAGCTATGTGGTGATGCATCCCTTCCCCGCCTATCTCGGTCTGCGGAGCCTGTTCGAGGATTAGGCATGAGCGCGATGACGCGGGCGGCATTCTTGCGATGCGCGGGCGCGAGCCTGGCGTACGGCGCCGCGGGAGCGCTGGCGCGGCCCGCGTTGGCGCAAAATGCGGAAGCCTTCTATCGCGGCCGAACGGTAACGCTTCTCATCCCCACCGCGCCCGGCGGCATCAACAATCTGTCGGCGCGGCTTGTGGCGCGTCATCTGGGCCGCTTCATTCCGGGAAATCCGAACATCGTCGCGGAGAATCGCGCGGCCGGCGGCGGGCTCGCTCTCGCCAACAGCTTCGCGGTCAACCCCTCCACAAACGCAGCGCCGAAAGACGGCGCCACCATTGCGATTCTGCAGCGCGGCATCGCGCAGCTCGCGATCCAGGGCGACAAAACCGCGAAATTTGACCCTCTGGCGCTAACCTGGCTCGGCAGCCTCTCGTCCTTCGCGACGGATGCCTACATCCTCATCGTCAATGCGCGCCATCCCGCCAAGACGGTGAAGGATCTGGCGCCGCCCGCACCCCCTGCGCTCATCGGCGGCGATGATCCCGGCTCGACCAATCTGACATTCGCCCTCGTCGCGCGCGACGCCCTCAAGCTCAATATCGAGGTGAAGGACGGCTTCGCCGGTGCGCCGGGCATGTTCTTCGCCATGATGCAGGGCGATCTGGATGGGCAGGTGATCGGCCTGAATTCGATTCGCGCCAATCAGGCGGCGCTGTGGAACGCGAAAGAGGTGCGTGTGCTGCTGCAATTCGGACGCGCCACCCGCCATCCACTCCTGCCCGACGTGCCGCTCGCAAGCGAGCTGACGCGCGACCCCGCGGCGCTGTCGGTGATCGCCTTCACCGAGGCGCCGCTTTATATGGCGCTGCCGTTTCTGGCGCCGGCCGGCATACCGCCTGACCGCGCAGCCGCGTTGCGCTCCGGCTTCATGGCGATGGTGAAGGACAAGGATTTTCTCGCCGACGCCGCGAAGGCGAAACTCGACATCACGCCCATAGACGGCGATTCGGTGCGCGACATCATCGTCAAAATGGCCGCGACACCGAAGGACGTCATCGCGCGCTACAACAAAATCACCGGCGTGACTTGATTATTTTGCACTGTCTCAGTTTGAATTCACGCGGCTAACGGCGGGCCACTCTAAGAAATTCGAGAACCATTGCCACGCGCTAGCGGTCTACTTTGCCTTCTATAATTTTGTGAAGGCGCATTCGTCCTTGCGCATGTCGCCCGCTATGGCCGCAGGCATCGAGACAAAGATTTGGGAAATGAAGGACCTTGTGGAGTATATTGATAGCCGCGAACCGCCAGCTAAAAAATGTGGTCCCTACAAGAAGAAGGCGGCATAAAGCAGGCCTTGGGCTCCCTTGGGCATGGACGTAATATGGTATGGGTCGGGGCTGAACGGGAGGGGCGTCCGAACAGATGAAACGTGTCGCGAAGGTGGTCTTCTGGATTTACGCCGCCTTCTTTCCAATCGGTATGATCGGCCTCTTTGTGTATGGATACTGCGCCATGTCGGCGTCAGGGTTTCACAGCACTCCGATCCCCGATTCAGCGTCGGGGCACGTTTTTCCTTTTGTTGTCGGTCCACGCGGGGGCCCGGCGCGAACGATCTATGTGACGCGTGCCTATAGCCTCACTGCTGAAATCGGCTGGGATTTGTTTCTAGCTTGGTGGATTGGCACGATTTGCATGATTGCAGCGGGAGCCGCTTACCGATTCCGCCAACGCCAAATTTCAAACTGAGACAGTGCCGATTATTCGCTGCCGTAAGGACGGGTCAGTAGAGAAAATGGCCGTTCGGGTCTTCGAAATACAGGCTACGACCGCCATCCCTGTGGTTGAGCTTACCCGCGTGGCTCTTGCCCGGATCGGCCCAATATTCCAACCCGCGCTCCTGAATGCGTCCAAATATCGGATCGAACTCCTCATCGCCGATCAGGAACGCGTAGTGCTGGGATGCGATCTCGTCTTCGGTCTCGTAGAAATCGAGGCTGACACCATTGCTCAATGTGACCACTTGGAACGGGCCGAACCGCGCAGACTTCGGAAGGCCGAGAATCTCCTGAAGGAACTTCGCCGATTTCTTCTTGTCGCGGCACCACACGATCGTGTGGTTGAGTTGCACAGCCATTGTTTGCGATCCTATGCTGCGATCTTCGCGAGCTCGCGTTGGAACAGCGCGCCGAGGCCCGGCACGTTGTCGCTTATCCCGAGCGTGCGCAGCGCGCACCAGAGGGCCGCCTGATTGGACGTGACGACGGGCTTCTTCAACGCAGCTTCCAATTCGCCGATCATCTCGATGCTGCTGATATTGGCGCAGGAGATGAAAACCGCGTCCGCCGCATCGTTGCGCAGCGAAATCGCCAAATCGTACCAGAAGCGCGGCGGCGTGATGCAATAGGAATCCGAGCCGGCGAGCGCCGCGGCCTTATCGGCCAGCAATTCGTATCCCGCCTCTTTCAGAAATTTCACCTTCTTGTCGTGCCCCGTCTGTTCGGTCTCCGAAATGAATACCAGCCGCCGCGCGTCCAATGCGGCAAGTGCCGCCTTGATCGCGCCCGCCGTGCTGATGGCGGGACGCTTCGTCGCGCGCGCGATCTCCGCCACGACGCGATGGTCCATGTCCACGCCGCCCGACATCGACGTCCCGGTGCACTGGAACACGATGATGTCGCATTTGGAATCCATCAGATGCGCGGCCGCATCGAGGATCGCCGGCAGCAATTCGGGCAGCGGCCGCTTGTAGCGATTGGTCATGCGCAGGCGCATGAAATGCGGGACCACGCCCGGCGGCGCAAAACGCGCCATCTGCGGCTCCACCATGCGGTTGGACGCGGGAATGATGAAGCCGATCCGCGCGCGCGGAATAATCGATTCGTATGGCATCTATCTCTGAAGCTTGAGGTCGGTCGCGCCCTCCTGGGCCCGGTCCGGACCGAAGGCAATCGAATCGACAAAGCGTCCCATGTCGGGCGAGCCGTAATCGCCATTGGCCGGAAGGATGGTCACCTGAAGTTCGATCAGATAGCCCTGGTTGAAATAGATCGCACCCATCGCCCGGCCGCCATTGTTGGGAAGATCGACCGTTATTTTGCGGCCATAGCTCGATTCGACCCGCGCTTCGGTGTCCGCCAAGACCTTTTTGTCGGCGACGAACATGGCCGACGCTTCCTTGATGAGCGCCGGTTCGTCGTTCTTGCGGCCGAAAAAATTGATCACCGTCACCCTGTATTCGACATTGTCCTCGACAGAACGGAAGACCGTGGCGGTGCGCGCGCCTTCGAGCTTGCTTGTGTACGCCGCTTTTTCGACCTTCACGTCACCCGGTGCGGTGAAGGAAAACCCGGCCTCCACATTCACATAGCCATGCCAGGCCGCCTCGGCGGGAAGAGCCACCAACGCCGTGACAATCCCGATCAATCCCCAAAAAATCGCGACGCGCATCGAGCCCTCCATTTGTGCAAGCCAGGCGATCCCACAGCCGCGGCTCTCCCGAGACTATACGAAACTCGCCGCCATAAAGCATCGGCCGGCTCTATACGTGGTGATCCGGGCGCCAGACATCGAATTTCTTTTCGATCATCCGCAAGCCCTGCGTCATCCCCATGCCGGCCGCGGCGATGATGAGGATGCCCACCATCACCTTGTCGGTCTGGAAGGTGGCGCCCGCCGTCTGCATCATGAAGCCGATCCCCGCCGAGGCGCCGTACATCTCGCCCACCACGATGCCGATCAGCGCGTGGCCCAATCCCAGCCTGAGACCCGTCAAGAGATTGGGCACCGACGACGGCAGCGCCACGGTCTTGAACAATTGCGCGTCGGACGCGCCGAAGGAGCGCGCCACCTTGACGAAATCGCGTTCCATGGTGCGCACCCCCGTCATGGTGTTGACCAGGATGGGAAACACGGTGGAGAGGAAGATGATCGCGATCTTGGCCGACAGGTCGATGCCGAACCAGATGATGATCAGCGGCATCAGCGCGATGCGCGGCGTCGCATAAAGCGCATTCACGAACGGATCGAGCACCGCGTTCAGCCGTGAATACCAGCCCATCAGTATCCCCACCGGCACGCCGACGACGACGGCCAGCCCATAGCCGAGTACGAATTCCTCCGCGCTGACGGCGAGATCGGGATAGATGCTGCCGTCGCGGAACATCTCGAAGGCGGCCGCGAAGATACGGCTGGGCGAACTGGTGAACAGCGGATTGACCCAGCCGAAGACGACCGAGAATTCCCAGAACAGCAGGAAGGCCACCACCGAAGCGGTACCCAGCACGAAATTCTCGTTCCGCCGCCAGCGCGAGACCGTGGGCGCGGCAAGGTCCGCGTCCTCGCGCGCTTGGATGGAAACATCGCCGGCCGGGGTGACGGTCATCGCCTCAACCCGCCATCTCTGCCGGCGCGCGCACCGATTCTTCCTGGATCAGGCGCCAGATATGATCCTGAAGTTCGCGGAATCGCGGCTGAAGCTTCACCTCGAGACTGCGCGTCCCCGGCAGATCGACGGCGATCGTCGCCTTGACGCGCGCGGGCCGCGCCGAAAACACCACCACGCGCTGGCTGAGGAAGATCGCCTCGTCGATCTGGTGGGTGATGAACAAAGCGGTCTTCCCGGCGCGCGCGAGAATCTTCAAAAGCTCGCTCTGCATGAATTCGCGCGTCTGCGCGTCCAGCGCGGCAAAGGGCTCGTCCAGCAGCAGCAATTCCGGATCGGGCGCGAGCGCGCGCGCGATGTTCACCCGCTGGCGCATGCCTCCCGAAAGCTCATGCGGATAATGATCGCCAAAACCGGTCAGCCCGACGAGATCGACCAACGCTGCCGCCCGCGCGCGCATCTCCTCTTTCGGCAGGCGCTTCTGCAGTTCCAGGCCGTACGTCACATTGCCGAGCACCGTGCGCCAGGGAAAAAGCGAATCCTGCTGGAACACCATGGCGCGATCCGGACC
>DASYEG010000219.1:0-3422 GCA_036499145.1 Micropepsaceae bacterium
CGGCATGGGCACACGGCAATCGGCGGGGCGCGGCTGGCTGGTGCTGGTGTCGGCGCTGTTTTGCACCCTCGCCTACAATCTCACCTTCTTCGTGCAGGAGCTGATGCTGACCCTGCCCAAGGCCTTCGTGCCGGGGGTGCATGTCTGGCTCTATCACAACAATCATCATTATGAGGGCAACGATCCCATCCTGCCGCTGCTGCAAGGCACGGGCGGCGTGGCCGATCTGGCGGTGGGATTGATCTTTGCCGCGTTCCTGTCCGGTTCCGGCGGCCGCTCGATGACCGCGCGGCTGTTCCTATTCTGGATGGCGTTTCAGGGTCTTTACGCGGGGCTCAGCCAGATCGTGATCGGGGCGCTGATCCCGCAAAACGATATGGGCATGGCGTATGGTTATCTGGGCCTGACGCAAACGGCCCGGATGGCGATGCTGGCGTTCGGCTTGATCGCGTCGGTGCTGGCAGGCTTCTGGCTGGCGCGCAAAGCGATCCTGCTGCTGGCGACGACAGGCGAGACCTTGAATGCGGGCCCGCGCATGGGCTTTCTGTTTTTCGCCGTGCTGTTGCCGGTTCTGATCGCGGGCGCGCTCATCATTCCCTTCCGCATACCGCGCGACATGATCGAAGTGACGATCTTTCCCACCATCGTGATGCTGTTCGGCGCGATCTGGGTTCTGATCGGCGGCGCGCTGAGTTCGACCGCACCGCGCCCCGCCCATCCCGCACCATCACTGGCGGTGCCGCTGGCGGCGTTGATCGTGGTGCTGCTGATTTTCCAACTCGTGCTTCGGCCCGGCATCGCGTTTTCGTGACCGCACGCTGACCGTTTTTCGCGCAGCGCTTTCAAAAGCGCGCGGCAACACGCACTTTCTTGTGCCCATCCCGTGCGCAATCACTGCCATATTGCAGTGCAATATATTTTGTTGACGGCCAGTAAAAACCGCGCAAACTCAATATCGCAGTGCAACGGACGACTCGGGGAAGTTGTCCGGACTGCGAGCAGGGGTGAAACGCTTTAACCGCTATCGTTAAAGGAGTTTCGCCATGCTTCGCATCCTCGCCACCACCGCTTTTCTCGCGCTCACCCTCAACGCCGCGCAGGCCGCAGAGGCTCCGCCGTCCATCAATGTCGCCTTCGGCGATCTCAACCTGTCGCGTCCCGCCGATACCAAGATTTTGGCCGAGCGCCTGGAGATCGCCGCCGCCAAAGTTTGCCGCGGCGCCGGCGCAGGCTTGTCACCCGTCGCCGAAATGTATGTCGTGCGCGGATGCGTCAAAGACGCGATCCATATCGCGCTCGCCAGCATCGCGTCGCGCCAGACCAACGCCACACGCGCCGATCTGATCGGTAGCCGCAAGACATTGGCTTCGAACTGACCGCACCATCCCGGCGCGCGACACGCGATGCGCGCCGGGATTGCTTCGACCAGATGTGCGCGTGACGGCGCGGGCGCAAAGCCGTCGGCAAAATATTGCGTCTCATGGACGACCAGCCCGTCCTGGAATTCCATGATGCTCACGGCATAGGACGGCACGCCGTCATAGCTGAGGGTGAATTCGGTGATCCAGAGATCGCCGCCGCCGAGAATGCGACGGACCGTGAAGCGCTTTTTGCTGGGCTGCAGATACCGGCTCTCGCGAATATGCTCCCGGCCCCGGATGCGCTCGCCCGATTGCGGATAGTCCAGCACGGCATCGTCGCGATAAATGTCATGCTCCGCCAGAAAATCGCCCGCATCCGACGCCGCCCAATGCCGCTCCAATAACGCCCGCGCGGTCAGATCATCCATCGCAATTTCCTTCTCGCGGCAAACCTATCGTGTCATTCCCGGCCGAGCGAAGCGATGTGAGGGGGGCCAGATATCGCAACCGTCCCGGTGATAACCACCTGGATCCCCTTCCCTCGCGCTACGCGCTCGCCGGGGGTGACATTACGGAGTGGAATTGTCATCCCCGGCCTCACGATGCACCAGCATCGTGAGGGGAAGGGGATCCAGGTATCAAACCAAGCCCGCGGCCAAATCGTTCCAGCCGGAATTGCCCTTCTCGATTAATCGAACCTTCCAGGCGCGATTCCAACTCTTGATCTGTTTTTCGCGCGCGATGGCGTCGTTGATGTCGCCGAACACTTCGTACCAGACCAACAGGCTCACCCCGTACCGTTTGGTGAACCCGGGCGCAACCTTATCCCTATGTTCGCCAGCCCGGCGCCCCAGATCATTCGTCACGCCGACATACAGCGTGCCATTGCGCTTACTGGCGAGCATGTACACGTAATAGTCACGCATGCGTTGACGCCTGGATCCCCTTCCCTCACGCGATGCTACGCATCGCGCTCGCCGGGGATGACAATCTTATCTCCTGGTGTCATTCCCGGCCGAGCGAAGCGAGGGGAAGGGAATCCAGGCATCCCAACCGGCCTCGCTGGGGAAGACGTGTGACTAATAACTCGTCCGCTCCTCGACGTGCTTTTCGACGTCCGGCCGTTTGACCCATAGCGTCCGCAGCTTTCGCTCCGCCACGAAATGCAGCTGGTCGGAATTGTGCTTCGATCCGGGCTGGCTGGATTCGCCATAACTCATCACGCCCATCGCCTTGATTGGGGTGGAGAACTCCACCATCGAGACCCAGGTCTCGCCCGCATTCACTTTGCGCTGGCCGTTCTCCAGCTTGTCCCAGGTGATGGTGCGGAAGATGCCCAGATTGCCGAAGCCGCCATTGCCGGGGATGTTCACGTCCCCGATATGGAAGCGCGAGACTTCGCCGTACGGACGGTCGATGGCGCCATACTGCTTCACGGTTTCGGCCGCCGCCGTCTTCAGGCTGGCCACGCCCACCGACGCATCGGCGATGCCGCGCGGGGTTTCCATGGGGTCGTTGGCGTCCCATTTCACGGCATAGTTTTTCTGGTTCGACATGGAGGGCCCGGCGAACGCCTTCACCCATTCCTCGAACAACAGCGCGCCTTTGGAATCGGCATTGTATTGATGATCCCAGGCTTTCAGCACCGCGACCGCCTTCTGCACCTCGGCGTCATTCGAACCCGCCGCCGCTTTCAAGATTTCCGGCACCATGCGGTCGGCCAGAAGCGCGGTGGTGGTGTGCTTCAGGCGGATGAAATCCTCATAGGAAATCTTGCCGCTGTCGGCCATCAGATGCATCGATTGTTCGTTGCGCATCGAAAGCGGACCTTCGATGGCGATATAGGACGGATAATCCTTGTAATGGATCGCCTGCGGCCAGGTGCTGGTCCACGGCGGATCGTTGGTGTTCTGCACGAAACCGGAGGACGGATTGGCGACGTGCGGAATTTCCTCGAACGTCATCACGTCGCTGTCCTGCCACAGCGTTTCGGATGTATCGCCCGGCACCAGGCCTTTCCAATAGGCGAAGTCGCCCTTCTTGCGCTTGGGCAGAATGCCG
>DASYEG010000220.1:0-3442 GCA_036499145.1 Micropepsaceae bacterium
CGGCATGGGCACACGGCAATCGGCGGGGCGCGGCTGGCTGGTGCTGGTGTCGGCGCTGTTTTGCACCCTCGCCTACAATCTCACCTTCTTCGTGCAGGAGCTGATGCTGACCCTGCCCAAGGCCTTCGTGCCGGGGGTGCACGTCTGGCTCTATCACAACAATCATCATTATGAGGGCACCGATCCCATCCTGCCGCTGCTGCAAGGCACGGGCGCTGTGGCCGATCTGGTGGTGGGATTGATCTTTGCCGCGCTGCTGTCGGGCTCCGCGGGCCGCTCGATGACCGCGCGGCTGTTTTTGTTCTGGATGGCGTTTCAGGGTCTTTATGCCGCCTTCAGCCAGATCGTGATTGGGGCGCTGATCCCGCAAAACGATATGGGCATGGCGTATGGCTATCTGGGCCTCTCCCCCACCGCCCGGATGGCAATGCTGGCGATCGGCCTGATCGCCTCGGTGCTGGCGGGCTTCTGGCTGGCGCGCAAAGCCATCCTGCTGCTGGCCACGACAGGCGAGACGTTGAATGCGGGCCCGCGCATGGGCTTTCTGTTTTTCGCCGTGCTGTTGCCCACGCTGATCGCGGGCGCGCTCATCATTCCCTTCCGCATGCCGCGCGACATGATCGAAGTGACGATCTTTCCCACCATCGTGATGCTGTTCGGCGCGATCTGGGTTCTGATCGGCGGCGCGCTGAGTTCGACCGCACCGCGCCCCGCCCATCCCGCACCGTCCTTGGCGGTGCCGCTGGCGGCGTTGATCGTGGTGCTGCTGGTTTTCCAAATCGTGCTTCGGCCCGGTATCGCGTTCTCGTGACCGCACGCTGACCGTTTTTCGCGCAGCGCTTTCAAAAGCGCGCGGCAACACGCACTTTCTTGTGCTCATCCCGTGCGCAATCACTGCCATATTGCAGTGCAATATATTTTGTTGACGGCCAATCAAAACCGCGCAAAATCAATATCGCAGTGCAACGGACGACTCGGGGAAGTTGTCCGGACTGCGAGCAGGGGTGAAACGCTTTAACCGCTATCGTTAAAGGAGTTTCGCCATGCTTCGCATCATCGCCACCGCCGCTTTTTTCGCGCTCACTCTCAACGCCGCGCAGGCCGCAGAGGCTCCGCCGTCCATCAATGTCGCCTTCGGCGATCTCAACCTGTCGCGCTCCGCCGACACCAAGATTTTAGCCGAGCGTCTGGAGATCGCTGCCGCCAAAGTCTGCCGCGGCGCGGGCGCAGGCCTGTCACCCGTCGCCGAAATGTATGTCGTGCGCGGATGCGTCAAAGACGCGATCCATATCGCGCTTGCCAGCATCGCGTCGCGCCAGACCAACGCCACACGCGCCGATCTGATCGGTAGCCGCAAGACACTGGCATCGAACTGACCGCACCATCCCGGCGCGCGTCACGCGATGCGTGCCGGGATTGCTTCGACCAGATGTGCGCGTGACGGCGCGGGCGCAAAGCCGTCGGCAAAATACTGCGTCTCATGCACGACCAGCCCGTCCTGGAATTCCATGATGCTCACGGCATGGGACGGCACGCCGTCATAGCTGAGGGTGAATTCGGTGATCCAGAGATCGCCGCCACCGAGAATGCGACGGACCGTGAAGCGCTTTTTGCTGGGCTGGAGATACCGGCTCTCGCGAATATGCTCTCGTCCTCGGATGCGCTCGCCCGACTGCGGATAGTCCAGCACGGCGTCGTCGCGATAGATGTCATGCTCCACCAGAAAATCGCCCGCATCCGACGCCGCCCAATGCCGCTCCAGCGCCGCGCGTATGGTTTGGTCGGTCATCGCACCCTCTACGAAGTGAGCGTCCGCCTAGCTTTCGTTGACCGTTCGCACGGTAATGAAAACCTCGCCTTCAGCTTCATCTTTTAAAACACAGGTTTCCTGAGATTGATCTTGCAGGCACTTGTCCAAGGCTTTCTGCCATTGATCTTTTACTAGAAGAGCGATTTCTTGAGCGAGTTCAGGTCCAACGTTCGCGAACAATCCGCTTATTTCCGTGAGGTTGGCCCAATATTGCGCTTCGGGAGGCGATTGCCCCTGTGACCGATAGGCCTGATATCTGCCAGGCGCACCGACAGCCACGACAAGAAATCTTCCTTCAATCTGCGCCAGCTCTGGATTGAGCAAACGAACCAGAGCTTGGATGAAATCGGGTCCCAGGGAACACCGGCCAATTACGAAATGTATGTAATCAGCATCAGAAAATTGCGCGCCGTTCAGAGCTCGCATTTCGGCTAACGAAGGTAATGTCTCTTCTGTCAAAACTTGCCGCTCCCATAGCGCGCAGGATTTTGCGGCGTGAGCAGGAGGATCGCGCGGAGCGGGCGGAGCCCGTGAGCACGTCCGACGAACTCACGACGCACCGCCCTCGCCCGCTCTGCGGGCTCGAAGCGGGGCCAGCTTTTCTAAGCTCGCCAATGCTCGCTAAGAAAAGCTAGGCCAAAGACAAGCGCCTAATAACTAGTCCGTTCCTCGACGTGCTTTTCGACGTCAGGCCGTTTGACCCACAACGTTCGCAGCTTCCGCTCCGCCACAAAATGCAGCTGGTCGGAATTGTGCTTCGATCCGGGCTGGCTGCTTTCGCCATAACTCATCACGCCCATCGCCTTGATTGGGGTGGAGAACTCCACCATCGAGACCCAGGTCTCGCCCGCATTCACTTTGCGCTGGCCATTTTCCAGCTTGTCCCAGGTGATGGTGCGGAAGATGCCCAGATTGCCGAAGCCGCCATTGCCGGGGATGTTCACGTCCCCGATATGGAAGCGCGAGACTTCGCCGTACGGACGGTCGATGGCGCCATATTGCTTCACCGTTTCCGCCGCCGCCGTCTTCAGGCTGGCCACGCCCACCGACGCATCGGCGATGCCGCGCGGGGTTTCCATGGGATCGTTGGCGTCCCATTTCACGGCATAGTTTTTCTGGTTCGACATGGAGGGCCCGGCGAACGCCTTCACCCATTCCTCGAACAACAGCGCCCCTTTGGAATCGGCATTGTATTGATGATCCCAGGCCTTCAGCACCGCGACCGCCTTCTGCACCTCGGCGTCGTTCGAACCCGCCGCCGCTTTCAGGATTTCCGGCACCATGCGGTCGGCCAGAAGCGCGGTGGTGGTGTGCTTCAGGCGGATGAAATCCTCATAGGAAATCTTGCCGCTATCGGCCATCAGATGCATCGATTGTTCGTTGCGCATCGAAAGCGGGCCTTCGATGGCGATATAGGACGGATAATCCTTGTAATGAATCGCCTGCGGCCAGGTGCTGGTCCACGGCGGATCATTGGTGTTCTGCACAAAGCCGGAGGACGGATTGGCGACGTGCGGAATTTCCTCGAACGTCATCACGTCGCTGTCCTGCCACAGCGTTTCGGATGTATCGCCCGGCACCAGGCCTTTCCAATAGGCGAAGTCGCCCTTCTTGCGCTTGGGCAGAATGCCG
>DASYEG010000221.1:0-2556 GCA_036499145.1 Micropepsaceae bacterium
GCCTGCTCGAATGGGTCGGAAGTTAGGCAAACGCTAAGAGTTTGCGTGTCAGGTTGTGTCGAGACTTGTGCGCCGATTTCGCAACACAAGCGCAAGCAAGACGACACGGCGCACACAGTCTTTACGCATAATCTGCCGGGCTAGATCTGACGTGTAAGGCGCTCATGAAAGAGCCGGGCCTGAATCCGTATGCATTGTTGAAGCGCTTTGCGCGCGATACGCGCGGCGTCGCTTCCGTTGTCGGCGCGCTGGTGGCGATTTTGGGGCTTTCGCTCAGCGCGCTTACGCTTGATGTCGGCCATCTCTATCTCGCCAAACGCCAATTGCAGGGCGCGGTCGACGCTGCGGCGCTGGCCGCGGCAGGCGATCCGGTAAACGCCAACGCCATCGCGGCCCGCGTGCTTGCGGCGAATGGTTATACCCAGCCCGCAACAGTTATCGCCGGTGCTTACACGGCGGATACCAGCATTCCCATCGCCAACCGCCTCGATACGGGATCGAGCGCCCAGCGCAACGCTGTGCGCGTCACTCAGACCATCGCAGTCACGAGTATTTTGGCCCCCTTCCTGGGCGCCAACGGCTCGTCGAACATCGCTGCCACAGCCACGGCATCGCAGATCCCTGTGGCCTCTTTCGCAATCGGAACCGGCCTCGCCACGCTTCAGAACGGCCAATTGAATGCGCTGCTGGGAGGCTTGCTGGGGACTACGCTTTCACTTTCTTTGGTCAACTATCAGGGCCTTGCCAGCACGAATGTGGACGCCCTCACCTTTTTGAACCAGCTCGCGGCTCAAGTGGGCGTCACCGCGGGGACTTACGGCGATCTTGCGAACGCCAATGTCACCATGGCGCAACTTGCCACCGCCATTCGCACGGCGTTGAACATTCACCCCAATGGAAATGACAGCGCCGCATTGGACGCGCTCAATCTTATTTCCCTGCAGACGCCCGCAGCGGCTTCGGCCCTTGTCAGCAAAATCGTCGATACGGCACTCTGGCAGTCACGCCATATCGGCAGCATCGTTCAGCAGGTGCCGGGCCAAATCACGTTGAATGTGTTCGATCTGGTTTCCGCGATGGCGCGCGCCTACGGCCCAGGACATATCGCCAATCTGAGTGCCGGGGTCGGAACGATCATCACCACCAAACTTGCCGTCGGCTCCCCCATGGCAAGCGTAGCGCTGGCGCGGGTAGGAACCACGGCTTCCACTGCCCAGGCCCGGCTCGCTCTGGGCATTTCACTGACAACGCCGCCTCTGTTGGGAACGGCTGTCTCGGTCAATCTTCCGATTTTTGTCGAGCTCGCTTCCGGCAGCGCAACCGTGACAGCCATTCCCTGCCGGGCCGACGGCACCATGGTGACATTGACGACGGCGTCACAAGCAGCATCCGCCCGCTTTGGGAGCATCGCGAGCGATACCGATTTCGCAAATTTCGGCACAAACCCTGTCGTGCAACCCGCATCCGCCGCCGTGAAGCTCACGATTCTGACCATTCCGATTGCCGTGGGCGTCAGCGGCACATTCCCACTCGCCGCCGGCGCACCCACCGCGCAGAATTTCACCAAAAGCGATATCGATAACGGGATTGTCCATAGCGCATCCGGCAATGGCGGTCTTCTTTCCGGTCTGGCCGGCCAGATTCATTTCGACTCGCCAGGGGGATTGGGCGGCGTCATAACCGCCCTGCTCAATCCCATTCTCGATCTGCTGCGCCCCCTTCTGGTGGGCATCATCGCGCCTCTGGATGGCACGGTCGATACGCTGCTGCGCACCCTCGGCCTTCGGCTGGGCACCATCGATACCGTCGTTCATGGCGCCCGTTGCGGCACCCCAACTCTTGTGACTTAGGAGAAGACATGCCCGTTCCCCCTCTCGCGCCCGCGCGCCCTCCAGGAGCGCACGCGTTGCGCACCAAGCCCGAGTCCTTGCGGGTTTTCATCTGCGACGACGATCAGGCATTTGCCGAAGAACTCGCGTCGGCGCTGACCGCATCCGGCTTCGAGGCACGAACACTTCGCGATGGCCGGACACCGGTGGAGATTTTTGAGCTCTTCGCGCCGGATGTCGTCCTGCTCGATATCTTCATGCCGCCACCGGACGGCTTTGAAATGATGAACCTCATCGCCCAACATCGTCAGAGACGGGCGACTTCTCTAGTCCTCATGTCTGGTGCGGATTCCGGGCTGTTGGACACGGCGACGCATTTTTCGATGGGGCGCGGGATCAAACCCGCAGCCGTTCTGCGCAAACCCGTCCGCCTGGCGGATATTTTGGCCGTCTGCATAGCCCACCGGCGCGCGCCCAGAGCTGCCGTCTGACGGCGTCCCGCATGCGGGGCGCGCGGGTCTCTGTTGCAGCTTCTTCCGATCAAGCTTTGCAATCCTGCGCTAGGCTATGGGGGCATTTGCCGCTAGAGGATCTTTGAAGGGTCGCCGCGATCTCAGGATTTCTTAACCTCGCCAGTTTGGCGGCCGCATGCTGTAATGCCGCTGGAATTCGGGATTGCCCGTCATGTCGGAAAGCAAGACAAAGATTACCGGCGGCTGCCTGTGCG
>DASYEG010000222.1:0-14700 GCA_036499145.1 Micropepsaceae bacterium
ACGCTCCGGGCCGTCCATCTCGACACGGATGGACCAGCTCTCCAGCGTTTCCGCCGTCGCCGCGTTCTGGATCCAAACCACCGCGCCTCCATTCTGCCGTATCGCGGCGGCGATCCGGTTGATGTTGGGCACAATCTCGACAGCCTCGCGGCACAGCGAGTGCGCCACACCCTCCATCATGAATCCGTTCTGCATGTCGACGACCAGAAGCGCGGTCTTCGCCGGATCGAGCTCGTCATAGACATGCTCTCGCCCGCGCGAGCGGATGACGGAATCGATGACGGATTGGGGAATCGATATCTTGTGCACGGCGAGGCTCCTTGCGCGGGAGGCCCGCATCATACTCCTACATCGCCGGTCGGGCGACAGCCTGCCGCTAATGCTGACTCTTTGGCGTACGGACGACGAGGCCGTCGAGGGCGGCCGTCACCTTGATCTGACAGGAAAGCCGGCTGTTCGGCTTCACATCCTGGGCGAAATCGAGCATCTGCTCTTCCATATCCTGGCGCGGCGCCAATTTCGGCGCCCATGCGGGATCGACATACACATGGCAGGTGGCACAGGCACAGGCCCCCCCGCAATCCGCATCGATACCGGGAATGCGATTTTTCACCGCCCCTTCCATGACGGTCCAGCCGGCCGGCACCTCGACGACGTGTTCCTTGTCATTGTGTTCGATGTAGGTGATCTTCGGCATCAATGGCGTTCCATGTTCAAAGAAGAGATTTGACCGGCACGGCGGCGTCGCTCAGCCGCTCGGGGGCGACACGCGCGCGCGCGGCGATCAGCTTTCGCCCGATAATATAGTCCGGCGCGGCGTTCACCGCTTCCACGGCGGCAATCACGCCTTCGCGCATATGGAAGACCGAGAATTTCCGTTGCCGAGGGTCGCCGCGCTGGACCGTCACGTCGCCCGGGTATGCCAGACCCGCGATTTGCAGCTTCAGATCATACTGATCGGACCAGAACCAGGGCACTTCGCGATAGGCTGTCCCCTTCCCGAGCATGGCAAGGGCCGCGTGCTTTGCCTGATCGATGGCATTCTGGACCGATTCGAGACGCACCCGCCCGCCCGTGAAAGCGGGGTGGGACGTGCAATCGCCGGCCGCGAAAATGTCCGGATCGGAGGTCGCGGCAAATTCGTCCACGGCAATGCCATTGTCGCAGACAAGCCCCGTGTCCTTGGCCAGCTCGCAATTGGGCACGACGCCAATGCCGGCCAGAACAAAATCGGTGGCGACACGCCCCTGGCTGGTCTTGACCGCCTCCACGCGCCCGGTCCCCTCGAAGGCCTCGGCCATGCTTTCGAACTGGAACCGCACCCCATGGGCCCGGTGCTCCTTCTCATAGAAGGCCGACAATTGCGCGGAGGCCGCCCGCATCATCACCCGGCCGGCGGCTTCCACCACCGTCACTTCTATGCCGGACTTGACCGCCACTGCCGCCACTTCGAGCCCGATATACCCCCCACCCACAACAGCCAGGCGCGCCCCGGAGGCAAATTGCGGCCGCAGCGCATCCACGTCTTCGATGCCGCGCAGGTAATACACCCCGGCAAGATCGGCTCCCGGCACCGGAACCTTGCGCACGCGCGCGCCGGTCGTCAGCAGGAGACGGTCATAACCGAGCACGGTCCCGTTGGAGAGAACCACCGTCTTCGCCGCCCGGTCGATGCGCGTGGCGGCTATCGCGAGCCGCAAATCGCATCGGGTTTCGGCGAAGAAGGATTCCGGCTTCAGGAACAGCCGCTCGCGCGCGAAATCGCCTGCCAGGTAGGCCTTGGACAAAGGCGGCCGCTGATAGGGCGGATAGGGCTCCTCGCCAATCAGCGTCAGGGTGCCCTCGAAACCTTCGGCCCTCAGCGTCGCGGCGGCCTGCACGCCCGCCTGACCTGCGCCGATGATGACGATCCGCTCCATGGCTTTATCCTGGTATTTGCCGGGCCTCGGCGGTTAGCACGCGCAGGGTACGCTGGGCAATCGAACAGACATCGAATCTCTGCCCCAATGCCGCGTTGAGCCGCGAGGGTGCGCAAGTTACAACCCTCCGGTGGCAGGATTCGAGACCGAAATGACGCTGAAGGACGAAGCCGCGACGGCGCGATTGGGCGCACGCATCGCCGCAGCCCTCGTCCCCGGCGATATGGTGGCGTTTTCCGGCGGACTGGGTGCCGGCAAGACCGCGCTCGCCCGCGCGATCCTGCGCGCGCGCGGCGTGGAAGGGCACGTGCCGAGCCCGACTTTCACGCTCGTCCAAGCCTATGACACGCCGGGGCTGACATTGCATCATTTCGATCTGTACCGGGTGGAGGACGAAGCGGAATTGCGCGAACTTGGCCTGGAGGATGCGCGCGAGGAGGGCGTTCTTCTGGTCGAATGGCCAGAGCGCGGGATGCCCCGCTCCTGGATGGACGATGCGCTCCGGATTTCACTAAGCATGGCGCCGCCACCGGCAGGCGAAACCGCCAGGCTCGCGCGCATCGCTGGTCCGGCGCGTTGGCGCGAGATGTTTGCAAGGGACGTCCCATGAATGTGCTGAGTGTGCGCGAAGATGCCATGACGGCTTTTCTTTCGGACTCGGGATGGGGCGCTGCGCAGCGCCGGCCTTTGCCGGGTGACGCCTCCACACGCCATTACACTCGGCTCCGCCTGGGAACACGCAGCGCCATGTTGATGGACCAGCCGCAAAGCGCGGAAGCGCCTTTGGCGACACACGGCGCGAGCCCGCAGGAACGCCGCGCGCTCGGCTACAACGCGCTTGCGCGCCTGGCCGGAGCCGATTGCGCGCGATTCATCGCGGCAGCGCATTATCTGCGGGCGCAGGGACTGGCCGCGCCCGAAGTGTATGCCGCGGACACGACGCATGGTTTCCTGCTGCTCGAAGACCTGGGCGACGATCTTTATTCGGATGTCCTTGCCCGTGGCGGCGACGAGCGCGCACTTTACGAAGCCGCCATAGAAGCGCTCGTGCGGCTTCACAGTGAGGAAGCGCCCGCAGCCCTTGCTCCGACGAAACCGCTTTTCTCGTATGACGAAACCGCGCAACTGGCCGAAATCGATCTCTTGACCGAATGGTTCCTGCCGGCGGCGACACGCCGTACGCCCGATCCTTCGGATGTGGAGGAGCATCGCGCATTGTGGTGCGCGGCCCTGCGCAGCGTTGTCCGGGAATCCGCCGTGTTCGTGCATCGCGACTATCATGCGCAGAATCTTCTTTGGCGCGGCGGGAGACGCGGACTTGCGCGCGTCGGCGTGATCGATTTCCAGGATGCTGTGGCGGGTCCGCGCGCCTATGATCTGGTCTCGCTGCTGGAAGACGCGCGCCGCGATGTGGCGCCGGAACTCGCCGAAGCCATGCTGCAGCTCTATCTCCTGAAAGCCCACGCCGCCGGCGCCGCTCACGATTCCGAAACCTTCCGCGCAAGTGCTGCGCTGCTGGCCGCCCAGCGCAATGCCAAGATCATCGGCATCTTCGCGCGGCTGGCCAAGCGCGACGGCAAGCCCCGCTATCTGGCGCATCTGCCGCGCGTCTGGCGCTATATGGAGCGCGATCTTTCGCACCCCGTCCTCGCACCGCTCCAGGCGTGGTACGACCGCCACATTCCACGCGAGATGCGCGGCGCGCTGACACCGGACACTGCGGGAGTCTTATCGTGACGGGTCCCACGCGCGCCATGATCCTCGCCGCCGGGCTCGGCACGCGCATGGCGCCTCTGACGCAGGAAAAGCCCAAGCCGCTGATCGAAGTGAACGCAAAGCCCCTGATCGACCACGTCATCGACCGGTTGGTGCGCGGCGGGGTCAATTTCATTGTCGTCAATGTGCATTACATGGCCGATCAGATCGTGGCCCATCTCGAAAAGCGCAGAGCGCGCACGCCTGGCGTGGAAATCCGCATCTCGGACGAAAGCGGCACCATCCTCGATACCGGAGGCGCGATCGCCAAGGCGCTTCCCCTTTTCGAAGGCGAGCCGTTCTTCACGCACAATTCGGATTCGCTCTGGGTCGAAGGCATGGGCTCCGCGATGACGCGCATGAAGACGCGTTGGAATCCCGACAGCATGGACGCCCTGATGCTGCTCGCCCCCTGCGCGACAGCCATCGGCTATGAGGGACGTGGCGATTTTGAGATGGATTCGTGGGGCGTCCTGAAGCGGCGGCAGGAGATGAACCTCGCCCCCTTCGTCTGGACCGGTTTGCAGATCGTGCATCCGCGCCTGTTCGACGCCGCGCCCGCGGGCCGATTCTCCATCAATCCGCTCTGGGACAAGGCCATCGAAAACGGCCGGCTAGAGGGCTTGCGTCTCGATGGGGTGTGGATCCATGTGGGGACACCGAAGGGATTGCAGGACGCGGAAATTTTCCTGCGCGATCTCGCCCGCGAGCCCTGATGGCGCCGGGACGGCCGCGCGTCTTCACCATCCCGTCCGGCATTGCGTTTGGGCGCGCGCTGGCTGCGGGTGTGATCGCGCACACCGGCGGCGATCCGCTCAAACTCGCCGATGCGCTGGTGCTTGTGCCGACGCGGCGTGCGGCGCGCAGCTTAAGGGAAAGCTTCGCGGCAGCCCTTGGCGGAGCCGCACTGCTGCCGCGCATTCGTCCACTCGGCGATGTTGACGACGAAAGCGATCTGTTCGATCCTTCGGAAGACGCGCTTGAGGATATCCCCCCGATCGCGCCGCTTCGCCGCCTGCTGCTGCTCGCCATACTGGTGCAGCGCTGGGGGCGGGCGAAGGCAACGGCTCTGCCTTTCACGCAGGCGCTATCCTACGCGGGTGAACTTGCGCGCTTTCTCGACGAGTCTATATCGCAAGGCGCGGACCTGACGAAGCTCAAGACGCTCGTCCCTGATGATTTGGCCGCGCATTGGCAGGAGGTGGTGGCGTTTCTCGAATTGATCGCGGTGGAATGGCCGAAACTCCTGCACGCCGAAGGCGCGGTCGAGCCGGCGCACCTTCGCGATGCAAAATTGCGCGCTCTTGCCGACGAACTCGCGCGGCGTCCCCCTGCTGCACCGGTGATCGCGGCGGGCTCGACCGGGTCCATCCCCGCAACGGCGGAGCTGCTGAAGACGATTGCGCTTCTTCCGGCAGGCGCCGTGGTCCTGCCGGGACTCGACACCGCTCTCGATGCGCCGAGCTGGGATGAACTCGACGCGGCGCATGCGCAATATGGGCTCAAGCAATTGCTGAAGCATATCGGCGTGGATCGCGCGGATGTCGCCGAATGGTCGCCTCTGCCCGAGAACCATGCGGGGAGAGTCGCGCGCGTGCGCTTCCTGAGCGAGGCCCTGCGGCCGCCACCGACGACGGACGCTTGGCACGATCTCATCGGGTCCGATCGCGATATTGCGTCCGGGCTCGACAATCTGGCGCTCATCGAAGCGCGGGATCCGCGCGAGGAAGCACTCACGATTGCCTGCGCTCTGCGCGAGGTGCTGGAGACGAAGGGCCGCACCGCCGCTTTGGTCACGCCGGACCGCGGCCTTGCCCGCCGCGTGGCGGCCGAGCTGACGCGCTGGGACATCGCCATCGATGATTCCGCAGGCGCGAAATTGTCGCGAACGCCGAGCGGCGCGTTCCTGGCGCTGTTGGCGGACGCGGCGGCAACACGCTTCGCGCCCGTGCCTTTGCTCGCGCTGCTGAAGCATCCGCTCGCCTCCGGCGGCACCGAACGCAGTCTGTTCCGCCGCAATGTCCGCGCGATGGAACTGGCGACGCTGCGCGGTCTGAGGCCCGAACCGGGACTCGAAGGCATCGCCGCGCGGCTTGCGAAGACGAATGCGCCGTTCGCGCTGCAGAACTGGTTCGAGAGGCTGAAGCATCTGCTGCAACCCTTCGCCGAAACCATCGCGGCACCGGAGGCGACGCTTGCCGAGCTTGCGCGCGCACATGCGGCAGCGACCGAAGCATTGGCGGCAAGCGACAGCGAACCCGGTGCGAACAGCCTGTGGCGCGGCCAAGCCGGGGAAGCGGCCGCCGAACTCATCGACTCGCTATCGCGCGAGGGCAGAGACATCGCGCTCGTGCCCGCACGCCATTATGCGGAAAGTTTTCGCGCTCTCGCGACGGCGCGCGCGGTGCGGCCGCTTTATAATCTTCATCCGCGGCTGGCCATTCTGGGACCGCTCGAAGCCCGCCTGCTCGATTTCGACCTCGTGATCCTTTCCGGATTGAACGAGGGACAATGGCCGCCCGAAGCGGCCACCGATCCCTGGTTGTCGCGCCCGATGCGCGAAAAACTCGGGCTCGAAGCACCGGAACGGCGCACCGGTCTGGCGGCGCATGATTTCGCAAGCCTTGCCGCTTCGCACAATGTCCTGTTGACGCGCGCCTTGAAGGAAAATGGCGCACCGACGATTGCGTCACGCTGGCTGCTTCGCATCAAGCAATTGGCGAATGGGCTGAGCCGCGAATCCGCGCTCGCCGCGCGCCACGACCTGCTTCGCTGGGCGCGCGCGCTCGATGAGAGCCGGCGCGAACCGCGTGTGGCCCGGCCCGCGCCCCGTCCTCCGGTTGCCGCGCGCCCGCGTAAACTTTCGATCACGGAGATCGAAACATGGCTGCGCGATCCCTATGCGATCTATGCCCGGCACGTCCTGCACTTAAAGCTGCTCGATCCGATCGATTCCGAGCCTGGCCCGCGCGAACGCGGGATCGCCGTTCACGGTGCGCTCGAACGATTCCTGCGGAGCTTTCCGGACGCGCTTCCCCCCGATGCGCTTTCGCATCTGCTGAGCTTCGGCGACGAAGCCTTCGCGCAAGCCGGCGCGACACCGGCGATCCTTGCGCTATGGCGGCCGCGTTTCGAACGCGCCGCGCGCTGGTTCTTGCGATACGAGACCGAGCGGCGCCGCCATATCGCCAAAAGCCTGGTGGAAGTGAAAGGCACGCTCGATATCGCGGCCGGCGGCAATTTCACGCTGCGCGGACGCGCGGACCGTATCGATGTATTCAGCGACGCCAGCGCATCGATCATCGACTACAAGACCGGACGTCCGCCCTCCAACCCGCAAATCAACACGCTGCACGCCCCTCAATTGCCGCTGGAGGCCGCCATGCTGCTGCGAGGCGGATTCGCCGAGCATCGTGCCACGTCGGTCCGCGAGCTGATCCATGTCCGTCTCACCGGAGGCGAGCCGGCAGGCGAGGATTTCATCGCCGACGTGAAGAACGTCGATGGGCTGGCCGCGAAGGCGTGGCAACGCCTGACGGACCACGTCCAAAAATTTGGCTATGAGACGATGCCCTATCTGTCTCGCGCGATGCCGGAACGCACCACCGACAAAGGCGATTACGATCATCTGGCGCGGGTGCGCGAATGGACGCTCGAGAGGGAAGACGAATGAGCGCCAACGTGCATTCGTCGACCGATCCGGGCTTTTCCGCCTGGGTGTCCGCCAATGCGGGAGCGGGCAAGACGTCCTTGCTCACCGACCGCGTGACGCGGCTGCTGTTCGCGGGCGCCAAGCCGTCGCGCATTCTCTGCCTCACCTACACCAAGGCGGCAGCGGCGGAGATGGCGACGCGGCTGTTCCATCGGCTGGGCGAATGGGCGCTGCTTCCAGACGGCGCGTTGGCGGCCCGGCTCACTGCGATTGGCGCCGGTCTTCCCTCGGCAAAGGATTTGCGAAGAGCGCGCACGCTGTTCGCCCTGGCGCTCGAAACGCCGGGTGGATTAAAGATCCAGACCATCCATTCCTTCTGCCAGAACATCTTGGCCCGCTTCCCGGTGGAGGCCGGAATTCCCGCGCGCTTCACCGTGCTCGACGACCGCAGCACACAAGAGCTGATGGCAGAAGCACGCAACACCGTTCTGGAGCGGGCCGGAAAAGGCGATCGCGCGCTGTCGAAGGCGATCGCGCTGCTGGCCACGCGCGCCGCCGATGGGCGTTTCGCGGAAATCCTCAATTTTGCCGTCGGCGACAGCAGCCGGATCCGCGACCTCCTGCGCGATCATCGCGGCGAAGCGGGTTTCTTCAAACATTTGCGCCATACCATGGGGATCGCCGAAGGCGAAGACGAACTGCAAATCCTGACTACCTTCTGCGCCGGTCTGGCAGGCCACCGGGCTGAATTGCTGCGCGCAACACCCTGGTTGCTCAGCGGCTCCAAGAGCGACCAGGATCTCGGGTCCCAACTCCAGGCGTTCCTGGACTCGGGCATGAGCCCGAGCGGATATGAACATCTGAGCCGCGCCTTCCTGACTGCCGCCGGCACGGCGCGCCAACGTCTGGTGACCAAGCGAACCGCGGATGAGCGACCCGACCTCTTCGCGTTTGTCCAATCGCTGTGCGATCGCGTTCAAGCCGTCGAAGAACGGCGAAAGAGCGCCGTCACAGTCGCGCTCACCGAAGCGTTGATGATCGTCGCGCAAGCCGTGCTCTCGGAATTCGACGCCTTGAAGCGCGAACGCGCTGGGCTGGATTACGACGATCTGATTCTGGCGACGCTGGCGTTGTTCAAACGCCAGAATGCGGCATCGTGGGTGCTCTACAAGCTTGACGGCGGGCTCGATCACATTCTGGTCGATGAGGCGCAGGACACCAGCCCCGAGCAATGGCAAATCGTCGGCAGACTGGCGGAGGAATTTTTCTCCGGAAGCGGGGCGCGCGAAAACGCGCCGCCGCGCACGCTGTTCGCCGTGGGTGACGAGAAGCAATCCATCTTCAGCTTCCAGGGCGCGGATCCTATGCAGTTCGGCAAGAATCGCGCGATCTTCAAGGCGCTCGCGGAGGCGGCAAAGCTTCCCTTCGTGGATCTGCGGCCCGAAGTTTCACGGCGCAGCGCCCGCAGCGTGCTCGAATTTGTCGATGCGGTATTCGCGTCCGAGGCTGCACGCGACGGCCTCACGGATTCGGGAGATAATATTCATCACGATCCTTACCGCGCCGAGACCGGCCGGGTGGAGATCTGGCCGCTGGTGAAAGCGTCCGCGAACGAGGATCGCGACGCCTGGAATCTTGCCGTCGATGCGCTGCCGCGCAGCAGCGCGCAGATCGTGCTGGCGGGCCGGATCGCGGCGCGCATCGCCGGCTGGGTCCGCGACGGCGTGAGGCTTCCGGGGACGGACGATCCGATCAAAGCCGGAGATATCATGATCCTGGTGCGGCGGCGCAATGCTTTCACCGAAGAGGTGATCCGCCAATTGTTGGATTTGAGCGTGCCGGTTGCCGGCGCCGACCGCATGGTGCTGCTGGACCAGATCGCGATTGCCGATCTGGTGGCGCTGGGACGCTTTGCGCTGTTGCCCGGTGACGACCTCAATCTGGCCTCACTTTTGAAATCGCCGCTTGTGGGTCTATCGGAGGACGCGCTGTATGCATTGGCGCAAGCCCGCACCGGCACGCTGTGGGAGGAATTGTCCGCGCGCAAAGACGAAAACGCCGGCTTCGGGGACGCGCATGCGTTCCTTTCGGCCGCGCTGGCGCAGGCCGATTATCTGCCGCCTTTCGAATTCTATGCGCGTGCGCTCGGCAAGGGGTTGCGCAAGCGTATCCTGGCACGGCTGGGTGCCGAAGCCGCCGATGCCATCGATGAATTCCTGTCGCTCGCGCTTAGCCACGAGGCATCGCATCCGCCGTCGCTGGAAAGCTTCCTCGATTGGTTCGTGAAGGGCGCCTCTGACGTCAAGCGCGATATGGAGCAGGTGGGAGGCGCTGTACGCGTCATGACCGTGCACGGCGCCAAGGGATTGGAAGCCAATGTCGTGATCCTTCCGGATACGGCGCAGGTGCCGGACCACGAACGCCGCGAACCTATTCTTTATACGGAAGATTGCGCCTTCTACGGCGTCCCGAAGATCCTGGAGACGCAGGCCGTGTCGGCGGCGAAGATCGCCGCCCAGGCCCGCGAAATGCGCGAGTACCGGCGGCTGCTCTATGTCGCGGCCACGCGCGCGCGCGAATTCCTGGTCGTCTGCGGTTATGAGAACAGGATCAACAGCCAGGCGGTCCCCTGGTACCGCCACTTGAGCGAAGCGGCGCGGCGCATCGGACGCGAAGAGGAAATGGGCGGCGAGACGATCGTCGCGCTCGGCGCGCCCCTGACACGCGGGCCCGTTGCGGCGGCGCCGGCGGACCGGATATCCATCGCATTACCCGATTTTTTCGGGCGGGCGGCCACGCCGGAACCGTCTTCGCGCATCCTGCGGCCTTCCGAAGCCGCGGGGCTGGAGGAGCCGGTGCTGCTCTCGCCGCTCGCCGATGGCGGCAAGCGCTTCCGGCGCGGTCTCTTCGTCCATGCGCTGCTCGCGCGGCTGCCAGACATCGCGCCGGCGAAACGCGAAGCCGCCGCCCTCGCCTATCTTCGGCGGCAAGGTGTGGCGGCAGATGACGCCGCCGCATTGACCGCCGAGACGCTGGCCATCCTGACCGATTCCGCTTTCGCAGCCCTGTTCAGGCCGGACAGCCGCGCGGAGGTCGCCGTCGCGGCCGAGCTTCCCGAACTGGGCAACGTGCGCGTCAGCGGTCAGATCGACCGGCTCGCGGTGACGGAGGAGGCGGTCCTGATCGCGGATTTCAAGACCAACCGGCCGCCGCCCGTTCATGTGGATCAGACGCCGAGGCTTTATCGTGCGCAGATGGCGCTCTACCGCGCGGCGCTGCGGAAAATCTATCCGGCCAAGCGAATCGATTGCGCCCTCGTCTGGACGGACGGCGCGCGTCTGATGGCGCTTCCGCCGGCCCTGCTGGATGCCGAAATCGCCCGGATTGCGGGCGGTTAGGACACCAATATCTGTGTGTTCGCGGCCGCCTTGACCCCAGGGGTTGGCATTCCTACATTCCATTTCAACTCCCCATTCCCACGAGGTTTCCATGGCGCCCGTCAAAGTCACCGATCAAAGCTTCCAGGCCGATGTGCTCGATTCCAAGACTCCGGTCGTGGTGGATTTCTGGGCGGAATGGTGCGGGCCATGCCGCATGATCGCGCCCGCGCTCGAAGAGCTTGCCAGCGAATATGACGGCAAGCTGACCGTGGTGAAAATCAACATCGACGAGAATCCCCAGACGCCGACAAAATACGGCGTGCGCGGCATTCCGACCTTGATGATCTTCCAGGGCGGCCAGGTCGCGGCCACCAAGGTCGGCGCACTGCCCAAGACCAAGATCAAAGAATGGATCGACGCCTCGATCTGAGGCTCAGGAATTTTCCCGCAACACTTTCCCGGCCAGGTACAACGAGCCGCAGATAAGGATACGCGGGCTGCCCTCCTCCTCGCGCGCGCGCGACCAGGCCGAGACCTGCATCATCGCATCGGTAAGATCATCGGCCGGCGAGGCTTCCAGTCCCGCCTCCCGCACCGAATCGTAAAGCGCACCGGCCCCCAGACTCGCGGCCTCGCCAGGAATGGCGATGGTCGTGACGTGTTTCGCGAGGCCGCGGAAGGGCAGGAAATATCCCACCGCGTCCTTGGTCTTCAGCATGCCGGAGATGAGATAAAGCGGTTTCGACGCACGTTCCTCGAAATCCGCCATGCTTTGTGCGACCGCCGCACCGCCATGCGGGTTGTGCCCGCCATCGAGCCAGACCTCCGCGCCTTTCGGCGCAGCGTCGATGAGCGGTCCCTTGTGCAGCCTTTGCAAGCGCCCCGGCCACTCGACGTTTTTCAACCCCCATTCGATACCGCTCTCGCGCGGCCAGCGCCCACCGATGCGTCTGAGCGCCGCGATGGCGATGGCCGCATTGGCGATCTGATGCCGGCCGATGAGCTTGGGCAGCGGTAGATCGAGCAGGCCGTCATTGTCCTGATAGACCAGCCGGCCGCGCTCCTCGAACGCGTGATAATCTTCGCCATAGACATAAAGCGGCGCGCCAAGCTGATCCGCACGGCGCACGAGCACGGCTTTGGCTTCCTCGTCCTGGGGCCCCACGATGGCGTGAGCGTCCCGCTTGATGATGCCGGCTTTCTCGGTGGCGATCGCGGTAAGGGAATCGCCCAGGAAATCCTGATGATCGTAGCCGATCGGCGTGATGCAGGACGCGACCGGCGTGGGGATCACATTGGTCGCATCAAAGCGACCGCCAAGCCCCACTTCGAGCACCAGTGCGTCGGCCGGATGGCGCGAGAACGCAAGAAACGCGGCCGCCGTGGTGATCTCGAAAAATGTGATGGGCTCACCGGCATTCGCCACCTCGCATTCCTCGAGCGTCGCGGCGAGTTCCTCTTCGGAGATAAGCGCGCCGGCGATGCGGATGCGCTCGTGGAAATGCACCAGATGCGGCGAGGTGTAGACATGCACGCGATAGCCCGAACCCTCCAGCATCGCGCGCAAATAGGCACAGACCGAACCTTTTCCGTTGGTGCCCGCCACATGGATAATGGGCGGAAGATTCTTTTCCGGATGGCCGAGTGCGGCCAGCAGACGCTCCACGCGATCCAGGACAAGATCGATGCGCTTAGGGTGAAGCGACAACAGCCGCACGAGGACGGCATCGCTCGCGGCGCCCTCGAAGCTCATGCCTGTGTTGAAGGCACGACGATACCGGGAGAGTCTCCGTTTCCACGGCCGTTTGTACTGCGTGGCGCCGCGGATTGTTTCATCAAGAGACGCAGGATGCGCGAGAGCGTGACCTTGAGCTCGCCGCGCGGCACGATCATGTCGATCATGCCATGTTCAAGCAGATATTCGGCGCGCTGGAATCCATCGGGCAGGCGCTCGCGGATCGTCTGCTCGATCACGCGCGGGCCGGAAAACCCGATCAGCGCGCCGGGTTCGGCGATCTGCACATCGCCCAGCATGGCATAGGAAGCCGATACGCCGCCCGTGGTCGGATCGGTCAGCACCACGATGTAGGGCAGGCCCGCCTCGTTCAGCATGTCGACGCCGATGGTGGTGCGCGGCATCTGCATCAGGGAAAGGATTCCTTCCTGCATGCGCGCCCCGCCCGAGGAGACGATCAGTATGAACGGCCGGCGTTCGGCCACCGCGGTACGCATGGCCGCGACCAGGCCGGCGCCGGTCGCAAGGCCGAGCGACCCGCCCATGAAGTCGAAGCTCTGCACGGCAATGATGACGGGAAGCGCGTCCAGGTTTCCGCGCGCGGCGCTCACCGCATCGGCCTGCCCCGTCTTGGTGCGGTTTTCCTTCAGCCGGTCGCCATAGCGCTTGTCGTCACGGAAGCGCAAAGGGTCCTGCGGTACTTCCGGCGCCGGCAAACGCTCGTGCGCACCGTCGTCGAACAGGGCTGCGAAGCGTTCCTTGGCGCCGATGCGCATGTGGTGGCCGCATTGGGGGCAGACGTTCTGCGTGCCCATCAGGTCGCGATGAAACACCATCTCGCCGCAACCGGGACATTTGCGCCAAAGATTGTCCTGGCTCGCGGGTTTGGAGCCCATCAACCCCTTGATCCGTGGACGGACGAAATTGGAAATCCAGTTCATAACAAATGTTCTAGCACGTTTGCGTTACGAGGGTCTTTTTGTTTTATAAACGGGCATCGTGAACGGCATCGGCCAAGCTGCGGCAGAAGCTTAACGTCTCTTCAACGATATCGGCATGGGTTCCGCCTTTCGCAAGGGCTCCCGCGACGCGGTCTACAATCGCAGACCCCACAACGGCCGCATCGGCGATTCCTGCGATTGCGGCGGCCTGAGCCGGCGTGCGTACACCAAAACCTACCGCAACCGGAAGCGCGGAATGCATGCGGATGCGCGATATGGCCTGGCTTACGTCCCTTGGCGTGAAGGTCTTGGTGCCGGTGACGCCAGAGACCGAGACGTAGTAGAGAAATCCGCCTGCGCCATCGAGCACCGTGGGCAGCCGCGCATCGTCGGTTGTGGGGGTTGCGAGGCGAACGATGTCGAGCGCGGCTTTAGCGGCATGAGACCGCAAGGCGCCATCTTCTTCCGGCCCCAGATCGACGATGATGAGTCCATCGACGCCCGCATGACACGCATCGCGCAGGAAATGCTCCGCGCCGTAAGCATGGATCGGGTTAAAATAGCCCATCAGCACGATGGGTGTGGCTTCGTCATGCGCGCGGAAACGTTCGACCAGCGCCAGCGTCTTCTTCACGCTCATGCCCGCTTTCAGCGCGCGCGTGGAGGACGCCTGGATTGTAGGACCGTCGGCCATGGGATCGGAAAACGGCACGCCGAGTTC
Source organism: Micropepsaceae bacterium (assembly GCA_036499145.1). Lineage (GTDB taxonomy): Bacteria > Pseudomonadota > Alphaproteobacteria > Micropepsales > Micropepsaceae > CAIYRG01. The sequence continues at coordinate 14,104 of DASYEG010000222.1, forward strand.
GATGATGTCGGCACCCGTGGCCGGAAGTTTCTGAAGGATCGCGAATGACGTCTCCAAATCCGGATCGCCCGCCGTGATGAACGGAATGAAGCCCGCACGCCCGCGCGCGCGAAGCTCGGCAAAACGCGACGCGATGCGGCTCACAGTTTCTCCCCGAGCGCGTTTGCGACTGTGAAGACGTCCTTGTCGCCGCGGCCCGAAAGGCCGAGCACGATCAGTTTATCCGACGGCAGTTTCGGGGCGATGCGCATCACATGGGCGATGGCATGGGAAGATTCGAGCGCGGGGATGATGCCCTCCAAACGGCAGGTCAGTTGGAACGCATCCAGCGCTTCGGCATCGGTCACCGAGACATAATTGACGCGGCCCGACTCCTTGAGCCAGGAATGTTCCGGTCCGACGCCGGGATAATCGAGGCCTGCGGAAATGGAATGAGCTTCCTTGATCTGTCCGTCGCTATCCTGAAGCAGATAGGACCGCGCTCCGTGCAACACGCCCGGCGTGCCTTTCGACAGCGTCGCGGCGTGATGTTCGGTTTCGACGCCCTCGCCGGCCGCTTCGACGCCATGAATCGTCACATCGGGATCGTCGAGGAAC
>DASYEG010000223.1:0-2538 GCA_036499145.1 Micropepsaceae bacterium
AGACCGTACGCCTGTTCATGAACCAGCACGGCGTTGCTCTGAACCGGATGTCGACCATTTCCTATGGCAAGAAAGACCCGGTTGCCAGCAACAAGACCCGTACCGGCCGGGCGCAGAATCGTCGGGTCGTGATCGTTGTGATGTCGTAATTTTGACTGCATAAAGAAAAGGGCCCCGGTGATCGGGGCCCTTTTCATTTTCACTGTTCCTATTCACTATTTCTAGCGTACGGACCGCACGCCGCGCAGACCCAGAAGATCCGACCAGCGCCACTCGTTGGTGCCGACCACGAACCGGGTGCCGCCATCGGCCAGCGATAGCAACACCAATCCGTGCATGCGCTGGCTTCGGCAAGCCTGCGGCGCAAAGCCCACTTCCCACATAATCGCCTCGCGAACGGCGGACAGGCCCTTGCCCTCCTGCGCGCCCGACCGCACCCAATCTCCATCCCAGATCAGAATCGCTTTGCCGACCCGTCCAGCGTTCACGACGGCTGTGCGGACCAGGGGATCGCGGCGAAGGGCTTGCTGGACAAGCCGGCCGATATCACAGCCACCGCCGCCACCCCCGCCCTCACCCACGCCGGTTGCCCCCGCCAATTGCGACTCGCTCATGATGTCCGAATTGTCGGAGGCACGGATTTCGGACGGTTCGGTGGTGACAACCGTAAAGCGCGGCATCGCAGGCTGTACGGATGCCGGTTTGAGCTCCTCGGGCGCAGGCGGGGCCGGCGGCAAAGGCTTATCCGCGACATTGACCATTATGGCGTCCGGTAGCGGTTTGGGCCGCGCAGGAGGCTCGTGAGGCCATAGGAGCACCGTGAACACGGCCACATGCGCCGCAATGCTGATCGCACCGCCCATCAGGCGCCTGCGCCGCTGCGCCCGCGACAGGCCAGGATCGGCGGAATGCGGTAGACGCCCTGCAGGCGCAGGGCCGTCCGAACGCCTTCCCGGGGGCGGTGTGTTTTTTCTTCTCGTCACAATTCCAGAAGGGAGCATGCCCCCGCGGCAGAAACGTGGCGAGACTGCGACCGCGCCCAACCGGAAAGTGTCCGGCCCGGCCTTATTGGTTCAGAAAGAATAAACCAGCGTGAGGCGCGTTAAGGTGTCGGCCTGATCCAGACCCAGCGGCGGGTTGGTTTCATACTGGACGTGATAGGAGGCCCGCGCCGACAACGCGCCGATCAGATTGACCGTCAATCCCGTATCGGATGTCAGCGTGCTGTCATGGCTTTGCCCGTAATAGGACATGACTTCCGTGAGAACGAGATTGGGCAGGATGTTCCAGAGATAGTTCACCGAGGTGCGGCCGGCGATTTCGTTCTCCGAGCGGCCCAGAAGATAATCCGTCTGACGCAGGGCGGGGCCTGCTTCCAGGGACAATGTCATGCTTGGTCCCTTGAGAAAGAAATATCCCAGACCGACGGCTTCGCTCATGCGGCTGTCAAAGCCCGAGAAGCGATCCGCTTCCCAGCTGAGCAGGCCCAACGCATACATCCGGTCGCTATAATTGTAATGGCCGGAATAGCTCGCGAAATAACGGCCTTTGCTTTCGATGCCATTGTCGCGCTGATAATCCGCGCTTGCGTTGAACACATGGTCCCAGAAAAGGCCGTGCCGGGCAAAATTCAGACCGAGCGCGAGCGTGGTGCTGCGCGTATTGCCCGAAGAGCTGGATGCGCCCAATTCGCCCTGCCCGCTCCAGCCATCGAAGAAGCCGCGCTGCATCAGTTCGGCCTTATGGCGCGCATCGGCGGCGGCCTGCAATTGGGCGGCCAGCTGATCGATTTCCTTGGCCGAACGCGGGTTGGCTTTCTTGGCGAATTTCACCGTGGCGGCCAGCTCGGCGGGATTGCCGTCATTGGCGGCCGCGCGGATCACGTCCGCGACTTTCTCCGGCACGGGATCGGCATGCGCGACTGCGGGGGCCATGATCGCAATGATGGCAAATGTCCGGGCGCATAGTCCGCGCATTCAATCCTCCCGATTTTGGATTTTTGTACTTCCCGGATTCTGCCCATGATTGCAAACACAACTTGCCGGGATAGAGTGCGCTGACCGCGACAACATGCGATCCGGCTGACATGTGTGACGGATCGGCACGCGATTGGGGCATAATCGGGGCAGATTTTCTGTCAAATTGGAAAGGAATATCGCGATGGGAAATCTAATTTTGCGCGATGCGGTTCCGCAGGACGCGGAACTCATCGCCACGTATGTGCGGGAGCTCGCGGAATTCGAACGGCTTTCTCATGAATGCATCGTCAGCGCCGCGGATTTTCGCCGGTTTCTTTTTGAACAACCACGCGCCCACGCCATGATGGCGGAATGGGACGGCGAACCCGCGGGCTTCGCGCTCTATTTCTACAATTTTTCGACCTTCCTGGGACGGCCCGGGCTTTATCTCGAAGATCTGTTTGTGCGCCCCGCCTTTCGCCGCAACGGTATTGCCCGTGGGATATTCCAGGCGCTCGCGCGCAAGGCTGTGGCTGAGGATTGCGGGCGCTTCGAATGGTCGGTGCTGGACTGGAACGAG
>DASYEG010000224.1:0-23115 GCA_036499145.1 Micropepsaceae bacterium
GGTCCGGTCGCGAGCGCCCTTGTCGCGAAGGGGGTGCTGCCGGAACGCGAAGCCATTTCGCTGGCGTTACGGGCGCGCGATTCCGGGCAGACCCTGTTCTACGCCATGGCGCTGGATGCGAGCTTTGCTTCCGATGAAAACCTTTATGCCGCCCTCGCCGAGCGTATCGGCACGCGCTTCGTCGGTTCGCGGCGCGAACTTCTGGAGGCTGTTGCCGACACCGATTGGCTGGATGCGAAATCCGCCGAACAGCGCGGTGTCCTGCTGCTGCAATCGCCAGACGACAAGGATTTCGAAACGCTGGAATATGCGGCGCTCGATCCATGCGACGTCTTGGTCCGCGACTGGCTGAAAGCCCGCACGGGAAAGAACGTCAAGCCGGTCACCGTGCTGCCGTCCGCGTTTTTTGAAACATTGACCTATCTCAAGGCTCGTATCGAGGCGCCTAAACGTGGCGATGAAAGCCTCATTCCGATCGACGTATCCTGGCAGCAGGAAAACCTGCTCCTCGACCAGCCTCTTTCCGCCGATGTTCCGCTCGTCGTCGACTACATCCTGCAGAAAAGCCAGGAACAGGGTGCCTCCGACATCCATCTGGAGGCGACCGAGGATGGAATGCTGGTGCGCGTGCGCGTCGACGGCATCCTGCAGGAGTTGACCCGCATGCCGCTGGAACTGCATTCGGCGGTTGTTTCACGCATCAAGGTGATGGCCGGTATGGACGTCGCCGAACGACGCCGCCCGCAGGATGGGCGCATCAGCATCATGATCCGAAAGTCGCTTGTCGATGTGCGCGTCTCCACATTGCCGACCGTCCTCGGCGAAAAAGTGGTGATGCGGCTCCTCGACGACGAGGCCTTGCGTCCGAGTCCGGAGCAGCTCGGCATGCGCGACCAGAATTTGCGCATCATTCTCGACAAGATCACCGCACCGCACGGCCTCATCATGATCAGCGGCCCCACGGGATCGGGCAAGACGACGACGCTCTACACGTGTCTTTCGGCTGCGGATCGCGCGCATCGCAACGTGATCACGATTGAAGATCCGGTGGAATACCGTCTCAAAGGCGTGCACCAGATGCAGGTGAACGAGAAGATCGGCCTCACCTTCGCGAGCGGCCTGCGCACGGTTCTGCGCCAGGACCCCGATGTGATCATGGTCGGCGAGTGCCGCGATCAGGAGACCAGCCGCATGGCCGTTCAGGCTGCGCTGACCGGCCATGTGGTGTTCTCGACCATCCATGCCAATGATTGCATCAGCGTGCTGACCCGGCTTCTCGATATGAAGATCGACTCGTTCCTGGTCGCCTCCGCCCTGACCCTTTCCATGTCGCAACGTCTGGTGCGTGTGTCCTGCAAGCATTGTTCGGTCATGGTGGAAGGACGTGAGATTCAGCGTCTGCTGCGCGCCGAAGGCGTCTCCCCGGAAAAGATGGCGCGTCTGGGGCTCGACATTGACGATAAAATGCCCTGCATGCACCCCGCCGGCTGTCCGCAGTGCCGTCACACCGGCTACTCCGGCCGCCAAGCCGTATTCGAGATGCTCGAGATCAACGCGGAGATGCGCAAGTTGATCGTTTCCGACAATTTCGAAGTCGATGCTCTGCGCATGCTCGCGCGAGAATCCGGGATGGTGCCCATGATCGGGCACGGATTGCAGCTCGTGGAAGAGGGGCGCACGACCTATTCCGAGTTGATACGCGTCTTTGGTGACGGATGATCGGGGCGGGCGTCAATTCCGATCTTCTTGTCTTTACGCGGCAATTCACCGCGATGGTGCGGAGCAATCTACAGTTGGTACCGGCGCTTGAAAGCCTCGCCCGCGAGACTCCGCGGCGTAAATTGCGGCTGGCGCTGAACGATGTTCTGGTGAAGGTGCGGGCGGGGTGCGATTTCGACCGCGCTCTCGCCGATCATCCGAAGATCTTCAATTCCACCTATGTCGGGGTGGTGCGCGCGGGCATGCAATCGGGCCAGCTCGGCGAGGCTCTGCATCAGGTCAGCGAATATCTCACCAGTCTCGACCGCGTGATGACGAAAATCCGCGGCGCCATGATGTACCCGTTGCTGCTCATGGTGTCGTTCATCGGCACCTTCCACATGATGGTGTTCAGCATCCTGCCGCGTTTCGAGACGCTGTTCGCCCAATATGGTCACGCGTTGCCGGAGCCCACGCAGTTCGTTCTCGCCATCGGGCATGTCTACGCCGCGATCTGGCCCGAACTCCTGGGTTCAACCGTGGCCGCGACAATTGGCTTCACCTGGTGGGTTGCGACGCCGAATGGCCGGCTGACCTATGACCGGCTGAAGCTGAAAATCCCCATTATCGGCCCCTTATGGCGGCTGGCGGCACTGGCGCGCTTTGCCCACACGCTGGGAATCCAGGTGCAGAATTCCGTCACGCTGCTCGAATCCATCCGTGTTGCCGCACCGGCGTGCAACAACAAGCATGTCGAGGTGAGCCTGCGGACCATCGCCGCCGATATCGAACGGGGTGAGGGCATCGCGCAGGCTTTTGTCAAACAGGACCTGTTCCGGGGTGTTGTTCAGCAGATGATCTCGGCGGGCGAGAAGACCGGCGAGCTGACCGAACCGCTGAAATCGGCCGCCACCTATTTTGAAAGCCTCTGGATTCAGCGCCTGGATACGGTGGTGGGGCTTATCAATCCCGCGCTGACCGCGATCATGGGCCTCCTGATTTCCGGCATGCTGATCGCCGCTTTCCTACCGGTCTTCGAAGTCTCTGGATTGGCGATGCCTTAAATCGAAAAGGCCCGATAAATTTAACCGTTTCTTTTCCCAAATAAGGCAATCCTTCTCCAGCATAGCTGGCTTGCGAGGAAGAATGCCGTCCCGGACGCGAATCGCCATTTTTCACGACGATTCCGAAGTCGCGGGCAGCATTGCGGCATTCGGCATGCAGGCCGATCTTGAATCGGTTTATCCCGCATCCGCCACCGATCTGGAGCTATCGCTGCATGATCCGCTGATGGCCGCTGTCGTCCTCGACATTGTGGGGTCCAAGAGCGGTGGATTCGAGCTGATCGAGCGGCTTGCCAATGCGCCGTCTCATCCTCAGGTGATCGTGGTTACCGCGCTCGATGCCAAAACGGTCGATTCCATCCGGCGCCTGGGCAATGCGAAGGGCTTGAAGCTTCGCGTTTTCAAAAAAGACGGCGACGCAGAGGAGCTGCGCGGCTTTCTTGCCAAGCTCGAAAAACGTGAGGCGCGCTTCGGCATAGAACATCTGGACGATGCGATCGCGCGCCAGTTTCTGCATGTCGAATACCAGCCGAAGGTGCCGCTGAAATCCGGTGTTGAGGAATTTTCCGTGGAGGCCCTTTGCCGCCTCAAGCATCCGCAATTCGGCAATATCTACCCGGACCAGTTCATAGCGATGGCCGAAAAGCACGGCCTCATCGCCAGGCTCACCGACTCGGTCGCCTGCCAGGCGTTTCGCGATCTTAATATGTGGCGCCAAAGCGGTTTTCTCGTGCACCTCGCCCTCAACGTCTCTCCGGAATTGCTGAAGACACCCGATTGGTGCGACCAGTTTATGCGCCGCTGTGCGGAATTCCAGATCGAACCCGAGCGCGTCACGCTGGAAATCACGGAATCTCAATCCGGAGCGACACTCGATGTCGCGCTCGATGTGTTGACTCGGCTGCGCCTCAAGGGTTTCACGCTTTCGATCGACGATTTCGGCACCGGCTTCTCATCGCTTGCCACGCTTTACAAACTGCCGTTCAGCGAGCTGAAAATCGACAAGAGCTTCACCTTCGATCTGCAACAAAGCGAAGAAGCGCGCGCGCTGATCGAAACCACCATCGGCATGGCCCAACGTCTCGGACTGAAGGTCGTCGCCGAGGGTGTCGAGACCGAAGAGGTGTTCCGCGAATTGCGTCTGATGGGCTGTCAGCATGCGCAAGGGTATTTCATCAGCAAATCCATCGCCGCCGACAAGGTGCCGCAGTTTTTCGTCGATTGGAATTCGCTGATGAAAAGCGAGCCCATCCACGACGAGAATGCGCTTCCGAAGATTGCCATCATCCAATCGCTTCTCTCCGACATCCTGAACGAAGACGCCAGCGAAACCGACGCAACACTCGTGCTGAGCGATTTTTCCGGCCTACGTTCGCCTGCCGAAGAAGATTCCACGCTGGAACTGACACGCAAAATCCCCACCCTGGTGCTGCAAGGCAAGGTTGCCGTTGCACTGGCGCGTTGCCAGGCTGCCCTCCGTCGCCTTGAAGACACTCCTGAACGTGCGCCTCTTACGGCCAAGATTCTGCAATTGCGCCATTTGCTGGAACAGGAACTGATCGCGAAGGACGATCTGGACCTTTCCATTCCCGGTGGGCGCATGCGGCTTTTGCCACGCAGTACGGCCCTCATCGGGCGGCCGTCTTCATCCAAGCCAGTCGATGTTCCCGTGGGTTGCCGCTGGTTCTCGCGTGGCGAAAAGAATCTGCGTGTTTTCGCGGAAGGAACCGGGTGGTTTGTCGAGGATCTGGGCAGCACCAATGGAAGCTGGGTGGGCGATCGGACACTGCTGCCCGGCGAGCCTTACGCATTGCCTTTTGGCGAGACGCTGATCGAAATCGGCAAGCACGTAGGTGACGCGGCACCGATCGCGATTTCCCTGCGCCGGCCGGCGGCAAATCCGGGCGCGGTCGTGGTCTCGCTGCGGGCAGACGCACCGCGCCTTGCCGGCAAAGCGGCGGAAAGCAAATGGCCATCCTGGCGCGAGGACGTGCACGCCCAATGGATTTTGTTCAACGAGCGCATAGGGCTCGGCACGGCATCGGATGGGGCCATTGTCCTTGGCGAGGCGGGCGCTGAAAAAGCGGCCGAGATTTGGTTTGATGAGGGTTTCTGGATCGCGCCTTGCGCCGATGCGCCTCTCACGATTGCCGACGCCTCGTTTTTGCAAACGGCGCCGCTTCCGGCGAGCACCGATCTCACGATCGGCGATGCACGCCTGCACACCGAGAATCTTGGGTCGCACGCGGAGTCTGCATCCGAGCAGGCATCGCCTCGTCGCGCCAAATCGGGTTGACGAGCGCGCGCCATGACGTTCCTGGACGCTCTGTTCGCCAAAACCGGTTTTCGCAGGCAAGGACTGGACACGGCCAATGAGGCCGTCCGTGACGCGGTCCTTTTCGTTTCCACCGGCGATGCTGGCTGGAGCGCAGAGCTTGCCGATGCGGCAGGCTCGCGCTGGAAACAGCAAATGGTTTGCGCGCCGGAAAGCGATGCCACGTCACCACCGGAGCAGCTTGCGATTGCGATGGCCCGGCTTTCCGCCGAACAGCCGCAGGCCAATGTCACGCGCATCGTACTCCTGATCGATGATCCCGATCTTCAACTCGTCGATCATCGTTTTGCGAAGCTCACCAATTTCGAACCTCGTGCGCTGAAGGAGTTCGGCGCGCAGCAGGCGGGCGGAAGGCCGGTTGTATTCGGGTCCCTTCCTTTTGGCGCCTCCAGTGCGCGTGAAATCGAAAAGCGGGTGCTTGGGTTCCTGCCGGAAGAAAAATTCGGGAGCTATTTCTTCAGTTTGGGGAAATTGGCGACCGCTCTGGCCGCGGTCATTCCTGCGGGCGTGCATGCGCTTCGCTCTGAGTCGCATGCCGGGGGAATCTTTGCGACGCTTCGGATGCACGGCCATTTCTCCACGCTTCTGATTGCAAATGGCGACACCGGAATCGTCGCCGTACGACAGTTTGCGTTCGGAACTTTGTCGCTGGCGAAAGCCTATGCGGCCGAATATGGACTTTCGCTGGAAGAATCCTCGGCGTCCCTGAAAATCCGGTCGCGCCTGCCGCCCGCGCTGGCGATGAAGGATGACGGCGTTGCGCCTGAGCACATGACGGCCACTTTCGAAGCAGTTTTCCCGTATCTGCGGCAATTGCGCGACGATATCGCCGCCACGCTCGATTATTTTCGTTACCAACGTCTGGCCGGCCGCCCTGCGCATCTGACGCTCACTTTCACCGCGCCCGTCGTTGCGGGGCTCGATACCTGGCTGGCAGAGGCGCTCGATCTGCAGGTCGACATGGCCCCGAACGCATTGCCCACATTCGAAGACGTGGAAAATCCCACTCTCAATCTCCTGGATGGCTCACGGCCTGGCCTGTTGAAGCTCGGGAACCAGCCCTATGAGTTCTCTCACGGCCGTTTGGTTCCAATTACGGGAGGACCGTTCGACATGCCGGCACCCAAGTCCGGTTCCGCATCGAAGCTGTCCATTCCCTGGCTCGAAAAGATCCTGGCGCACACTGGAGAACGTTTCGAATTGCGTCGCGATCGGATCATGCAACCCGTTCTGGCTGTGGCGCTCGCGGTTCTGTTCGTCATCGCGAATCTCTATTTCCTGACGATGCCCGCTCAACAGCGTCTGACCGATAGCGCCTCCATATATGATACAGCGGCCGGCAGCACTCTTGCCGCGGGGAAGACCGCCCGCGAAGCGGATCTCGCCGGAGACGTCAGCGGCGCTCTGTGGGCGGACAGTCTCCTTTCCGTTGGAAAGGCCCTCGCGCCGGGCATGAAGCTCAAGCGTATCGAACTTGTCCCCAGCGCCGGAAAGACGGGTGCCGCGCCGGATCTGAATTTCGCTGTGACCGGTACGCTTCCGCCCGCCGGCGCCGACCTTAAATTGGTCGCCGGTTTTATCGATCGCCTATCGCGGGATGCTTCTTTCTCGCGGCGTTTCGCGCAATTGCGCTTCACCGGTGCCGCTGAATCCCAAGACGAAGCGCGCCATGAGATGCTGTTTCATGTCGTCGGCTTGTCCGGGAGCGCAAGGAAATGAGCACGGCGTTCAAGCCGGCATTGCTTGTCTGCCTGCTGTTGCTCGCGGGTGCGGCGCAATATTTCATCGATGCGGTCTATGTCAGCCCTCGCGAAAAGGCTGCGCATGATCTTGCCGCCTTGGCCGGCGTGCTCCAGGTCGAAAACGCGAAAAAGCCCATCCATCGCGCGCAGGAAAATCGGGGGACAACAATTCCCGATCTGCTCTCGCGCGTGCAGGAACTTGCCGGCGAAAGCGGTGTCACCCTGATGGGGGCCGAACCGCTTCCCGGCGATGGCGAACAGTTCAAACTCCACTTAACGGCCAATTACGGAAGCTTCCTGGAATTCCTCGCGCATTTCGAAACGCTGCAGGTGGATATCGCCGGCTTCGATGTGACTTCGGCGATGGATGAGCCCGGCGCGCTGGAGATTTCGCTCAGCTTCAACCATACGTCCGCGCCCAATGCGATTCGTCCGGAGCGGATCAAGGCGTTCATGGCGCGCCTGAAGGACGCCGAGTTGCGCGATCCCTTCAATCCCGCCAACAGCGCCCTTCATCTGGTGAACGAACGCAATGCCGACGATCTCACCTGGACGTTTCGCCTGACCAGCATTTCCGAAATCGGAAAAGTCAAATACGCCACCATCGACGGCAAGGACTACAGCCTCGGCGACCGGATTCAGGGCTTCGTGATCGGCGCGATCGGCGAGGACCATGTCACGCTGATCGGCATGAAAGATGGCAAGGAGCTTCAGCGTTTGCTGACGTTCCGCAGCCGGTCCAAGGACCGCACATGAGCGCCGGGCGATGAATTTGCCGATCGAAGAACCGATCCGTCTCGCACGCAACGCGTCTTCCGCGGCGAAAGCGGCTTTCGCGGTATACGGCCTCAGCGATCGCGGTCTTGTCCGCGCGAACAACGAAGATTGCTGGTTCGCCGATGGCGGTCTGGGTCTTGCCCTCGCCGCCGATGGCGTCGGCGGCCATGCCAATGGCGCGCGCGCCAGTCAGGGCGCGGTTCGATGCATCGCGGACTATATTCGGCGTGCGAGAAAAATCATCGGCGATGATGGGTTGACGCCGCCGGAGATGCGCGAGCGCATTGTCGCGCGCGCGATAGCTCTTGCCAATCGCAGGCTCGTCATTGCCAATACGGCGGTTCCCGACGCGCGTCACCAATGCGGCACCACGATTGTCGGCCTGTGGGCGCCGCATGGCGTTCATTCGCCGGCGACTTTGTTCCATGTGGGGGACAGCCGCCTGTACCGGCTGCGCGACGGCCGGATCGATGCGGTGACGCGCGATCATTCCGCCTATCAGAAATGGTGCGATACGGGCCGGCACGGGACAGCGCCTCCCAAGAGCTATATTTTGCAGGCCCTGGGGCTTTCGGCTGTGGTGCCTGACATCGTCAGCATCCAAGTGTGCCCGGGCGACTGCTTTCTTCTCTGTACGGATGGGTTGACCAACAATGTCGCGGATGCGGAGCTTGAGGGCGAGCTTGCCGCGAATTCGGCATTGGAAACGGTTTGCGAGCGGCTGGTCTCATTGGGGCTCGCGCGCGGCGGCAGCGACAATCTGACGGCTGTCTGTTGTGCATTCTCTCGTTTGGAGGCGACGCCATGATGCGTTCGAAGCGGGCCGCTGTCATATTTCTGATTCCGTTGTGTCTCTTCTTCGGCGCGCGCGCCGCCCTTGCGCAGACATCGTCGATTCCTTGGAACCAGTCGCTGACCGTCAGCCGGACATCCTCGGACGAAGACATCAAGACCGTGTTGCGCAGCCTGCTCCAGGCAAACGGCACATCGGTGATTTTCACGCCCGAGGTGCAGGGACCGATTTCCTTCCGCTTGAACAAGGTTCCGATCGCGGCGGCCTTCGACCAGCTGATTCAGGAACACAATCTCGCCTATGGCTATAATCCGGCGACCAACACGGTCAATGTGACCACGCTTGCGGCCGATTCGCAGCGCGTCAAATCGGGAAGTTTCGTGCCGCTCGACGCGGTGAGCTACGATGAGCTCTTGCGCGCCATGATGAACTTCGGCCTCTCCGCGCAGAACCTCAAATATGATGCCGGTACGCGGACGGTCGCGCTCAGCGGGGATGCCGAGCATGTGCAACAGATCGCCGATCTCATCAAGACGCTTGAAACCGCGCATCAACGGCAAAAGGAAAGACAGGGTGCGGACCGCACGCGCGAACTGCAACTGAAGCGCGCCGAACTCGCTCAACAGGCCTTTGAGGAGCTCAAACATTTTCAGGTCAAGGTGATTCCTCTGCGCTTCACCGATGTCGGGCCCACGACAAAGCAATTCCAGGGCCGCACCGTGACCATTCCGGGTATCGCCGATACGCTGACGTCCATTCTTGGCATTGCACCACCGTCGCCGGGCGCACAGCCGCCGCCCGCGACCGCGCCGGGAATGCTGCCGCCGGATTCGTCCCTGACGGATATGCCGGGCGAGTCCGACAATACGCTTCTCGGTGAAGCCAAACAGCTTGGCCACCCGCGCCTTTCCATCGATCAGCGCACCAATTCGGTGGTTGTCCAAGGCACTGCCGAGGCGATTGCTTCCGTGGAAAAGCTCGTCCATGACCTCGATCGGCCTTTGCAGATGGTGCAGATCGAAGTGACAATCGCGCAGGCCGATCTCGGTGTCGCGCGGCAATTGGGGATCGACTGGCGCAGTTCCGCCCTCAGTCCGGGCGGTACGCCGTTCTCCGGTGCGATCGACACCGGCACTGCGCCGCCGCAAATCGGCAACAACAGCACGGGAACGGGATTCAGCACCACGGGTCTGGACGCGCTGAGCCTGTTGCCGATCGCGGGAACGGCCGGCCAGACGACCGCGTCTTTCGTCGTGAAGGGCGCCGAAGGCGCGTTGCAGGCACAGCTTCAGGCGCTTGCATCCAAGGATCGCGCACGCATCCTGTCCGCGCCCCGCCTGATCACGCTCGATAACATCACCGCGCGTATTACCCGCAGCCAGAACATTTTCGTGCAAGTCGACACAAGAGGGGCGACGGGCGGAGGATTGGGTGGCGTGGGCCTGCAGGAAATCCAGACCGGCCTCACGCTCGAAATTACGCCCTCCATCGTACCGGCCGAGACCGATCGCAACGAAGCGCTGGTGCGGCTCAATCTCCGGGCGGAAAATTCCTCGCCCGGCGCCGGCGTCTTCGGTCAGATCGATGTCAAGTCGCAGGAAGTGCAGACCAATGTGCTGGTGCCCGATGGCGCCACCTTCGTGATTGGCGGCCTGTTCGACGACAGCCAGATCGTCAACGAATCGGGCGTGCCCGGGCTCAAGGACATCCCCTTGATCGGTTCGCTGTTCCGCAACAGCACAAACCAGAAGACGATGGGCGAGACGATCTTTTTCATCACCCCGCATCTGGTCGATGAACGCAGCGTTCTCCAGGACGATATCGCGGTGAAGGTCGGCTCCGAAGATTATATCCGTCGCGAAAGACGCGCGCTGACGACCGAGGTCCACGATCCGTCGAACGGCACATCTTCCCGTGAGCCGAACCTGAGCCATTTGGAAGAAGACGAATGAAAGCTGCGACCTACATCCGTGGCGCGCTCATCGTCTTCATCCTGGGATCTGCGCTGATCCTGGGCCTCGCTGGCGCTTTCGCCGGTTCCATGCGCGAGCGTCTCGTGTTCGCTCCCCATGAGCGGGACACCGAGGGCGCGGTTCGCCAATTGGTGGAGCGCGAGAAAGCCTTGCGTGCCGCCAAGGGAAATTTTGTCGCTTTTTCCAATGCCGATGTCGAGAAGAACGCGTCCTTGCTGGGCCTTGCCTGGAGCACGTTTCCCGTGAAGGAATATTTCTTCGACGCAATCGCGCTCGAATCCGGAAACATCCGATTGCGCGCTCTGCCGCGTGCCGATTGCGTGGCGTCGCTTTCCATTCGTGCGCGGCTTTACATCGCCGAGCTTTCGCCCGCAGGCGAGATTGTCCATTCGGGTTGGTACCCTTCAACGGATTAGGTGTTGCTGGCATGCGCATGATGCGGATTATTCTGACGGCAATAGGAATGGCGCTCGGCGCCGGACTTGCGCTCGCTGCGCCGGAGGCATCCGGTACGGACATCGTCGCCGCGCCGCAATGGCACGCCGGTTCCACCTGGGAATTCAGCGACGGCTATGGTCTTCGTGTCGCGTCCGTGGCAAACGGCACGACATCGTTCGAACGGATGGATGCGCCGGGCCAATGGTTTTCCATGCGCGGGTTCTTGCGCCAGGATGCGCAATCGGCGACGGCCAAACGCCAGACGATTTATCGCAGCGTGCCGCCGAATGCGGGCGATACCCTGAGCGAATCCCAACCTTTGACCTTCCAGCGCGAATATCTTTCCAACAAGCAGACCATCGTCCACGCGACCTCCTGGAGCGTCGAAGGCCGTCAGACCATTTCCGTGCCCGCGGGCACTTTCGATTGCTGGGTGATTGTCTGGCGCGCGCGCAGTCTGAAGGGCGATTGGACCGGGTTCGAACGCTGGTGGTATAGCCCCGAGGCGCAGCTTTACGTGCGGATGGAATATAAATACGGCGCGATGGCGACGATGTCGCGCGTTCTGATGCGCTATCATTTGGCGCGGGCGGAAGAACCGGCCCCTCGCCCCTAGACGGGAACGAACAGACGGATCATCGCGGCCGCGAGACCCGGCATGGCGAATGCGCAAAACCCGCCGAAGGCCAGGAACGGGCCGAACGGAATGGCCGTACGGCTCGCGAGCCGGCCCGATAGCGCGAAAGGAAGCATGAGCGCAACGCCGCTGGTGAAGGCAATTGCGAATACCACCGGCATGGCCGCCAAGCCGAGCCAGGCTCCGATCACGCCCGCGAATTTCACGTCACCATACCCCATGCCGTCCACGCCGGAATACAGCCGGTAGCTTTCCCCTATCAGCCGGAGAACGCCATAGCCCGCGGCTGCGCCCCAAAGCGCATCGGGTATGCCTGCGCCGTAGAGGCCGTGGAACGCGAGGCCGAGACAGAAAAGCGGCGCAAGAAGCACATCGGGAAGAAGCTGCTCTTCGATATCGATGGCGGTGAGCGCGATCAGACCGCCGAGGAAGAGCGCGCTGAGAAATGCGTTGGCAGAGAACCCCAGCGTCGCCGTGCAAAAGGCAAAGGCCGCGGCGGCTGCGATTTCCACCACGAGATAGCGCGGACCATAGGCCTGGCGGCAGAAGCGGCAGCGCCCGCCCAGCATGAAATAGGAAAGGATGGGAACATTGTCCCGCCATGCCAGACGATGGCTACAGCCAGGACAGTGCGACGGCGGCCAGGCTAGCCCGGAAACATATTCCGAGACGGAGACGGCCCCTTCATGAGAATCGATAAGGCGGGGCACGCGATGAATGACGACGTTGAGAAAGCTTCCGGCGACCGCGCCCAGCGAGGCTCCCGCTGCGGATTGCAAGAGGAACATCGCGGGATTGCTCATCGCACGGTCGCTGCCGGACTTTCCGTTGCGATTTCCTGGCGCAGCCAGCTGAGCAAGCGATCGCGGTGTTGGGCGGGATTCAGAATCGCGATGCCGCAAAAATCGTCGCCGGCGTGCATGATCTCGATCGGCAGGACCCCGTAGTCGGCAATCCAAAGCTCGGCTTCGCTTCCGGCGTCTGGCGGATTTTCCATGAAAATCATCGCACCGGAGCCGGAAACATCGGCAATCTGCACGGCGAAGGAACCGCCGTCATAGCGCAACTCCCCATGCAGCGCGACCTCGTAGCGCCGCTCCCTGCGGCGATCGGAAGGGTTCTGTCTCCCAGGGAAAGTTCCGCTTGGCATCGGCATGTCCTGTGGCCCGCATCGGCAGGATGCGTCTTGATGCTTAACGCCGTGCTAACGGCTGCACGGCCAGAGGTTAATGGCTGACGCTGCCGGGTTTCCTGGCGCAAGCCTGGCTAAGAAACGGATTGCATCCGGTAGAAGCGTTTTATGCTGTAAAGCCCGGTCGGCTTTCCATTGTTGTTATTGCTGCTGACGTCGCCGCAGGCCCCATAGGCCGCGGTGAGGCTGGTGCAGAATCGGATCTGGTATGGCGTGAAGCGCTGTGCAAGTCCCGAAAGCACGGGAAGCACGCTGACGCCGGCCGTCGGATAGGAACTCGTGATCATCAGGTGCCCGCTAAAGGTATTGCGCCCGGGATCGTCGTCAACCGCGGCGGTCAAATTGATCTTGATGGAATAGCCGCTGTTTTCTTCGGGGTAGGTGAACGTGCGCAAGGAAGAGATTTCGTCCAGGTAGCCTTGCAGCGCGGTGATCTTGTCGGTGTCCTTGATGGTATCGAGCAGCACGGTGCAACCGAGACTCTTTATGCAAAGTCCCGCGTGACGTTGCCTGCTGAGCGCATAACGGAAATGCCCCATGGTTGCCCAATAGGCGCGCAGCTCCGCCAGACGGTCTTCGACCGCCGTCTGCTCCAAATAGACGGATGCATTGATCAGAGCCCCAAGGATCAGGGTGCTGGTGAGGCCAATCAGCATCACCGGAACCAAGATATTGCCGCTTTGGCGATGATCGCGGGCTCTCATGGGTCGGGAACGTCGCGGTTGAGCGTGAAGACAGTACGATAGGTTTCCGTGGCAGGAGCGGAACTAGCCGCACGCTGCGCCTGAAAGGGATCGGTGACGGTTACCATCATCTCGACCGTGCGGCCGGTCGCGATGCTGCGTGCGTTATTTTCGATGGAGACGTCGCTGCCTATCCATCCCGCAACACTTCGTCTGGCGGTTGGGCCGGCGCCGGGACAGTCAGGCAATGGTCTGCCCGTCGCGCTGCATGTCACTGTCATAAGGGCGAAAGAATCGCCCGAGATTGTGACGTTGTTATTCGTATATTGCAGAACGTAATTGCTTCGCTGCGCTCCCGCCGGCGCCGCATTGCGTCCTCGGATGCCGTAAACATAAGCGAAGCCGTCTTTTCCGTTGCTGGCGATCTTCGCCCCATTGCCGAGAAGATCGAAGGCCTGCCGCGCCTCGCGATTGAGTGTGAGTTCGCTCTGGACCTCGGCATACCAATCATAAGCATCCAGCATGAAGACGATTGCGGGTGCGATGACCGCGATGCTGGCCACCGAGGCGGCCATCACCTCGAACAATGTGAACCCGGCTTGTGAGGTCTTGCGCATCAGGCGCGTCCGACAATGGTCTTGAGCGACAGCGTCAGAAGCGTCGCCGGCGGCGTGATGTTCCCGGAACCATCGATGCGATAGGGATATTCGAGGAACACATCCAGCCGCTTGCATTGGTTTTCGAGCAACAGATTGTCGGCCGGCTGGCAGGAGCAATCCAGGAGCTGCAGACAGGACCCGACACTGATGTTCGTTGTGACCCAACTCAGCCGCCCGACGACGCTGCGGTTCTTGTCGATCCAAACATAGGTGCGATTGAGGGATGAAAAGAGATTCGACTGAAGCAGGACATAAAAATCGGAGCTGGCGAAGGTGACGGCCGACGTGGTCACGTAATCGTTCGACGCATACGTCCCGATGCCGTCGGGATAGACCAGTCGCGTCGCCGGAATTGCCGCGATGCCATCGTAACCGCTGGTGCTGACCGGCCCGCTCAAAAGGTCCGCCGCGAAGCCGGTGAAAACATAAAGCGCGCTGATGCGCTCCATTTCGCCATTGAGCACGAAGATGGCCTTTTGCTTCAGCACGAGTTCGGAAGCGCGGCTGCTGGCCGAATACCAGAACCCGCCGACACCCAGAATGAAAATGGAAAGGATCATCGAGGCGAACATCACCTCCATCAGCGAGAATCCCCGCTGACGGCCGGCATGCGCGCATCGAGCGTTACTGCGTGAGCGCATGGCTGACGCTCGTTCCTTCCACCCAGCTGAAACGCACGCCGTTTGCGCCGGTGACGATATCGCGGCCATTCGGCGGGGGCGGGTAACGATAAACCACGGCGCGGCCTTCGCTCCCCGCAAGGCCCGAACCGGACGCCGAGACCCAGCCGGTCGGTGTGCGTTTGCTCGTGCTCATGATGCAGGTGGAGCTTTGCGGTCCCGCGACGCTCGTGGTTGAAGTCGCGCGCAAGATCGCCCAAACCTCGAACTCGGCCGTCGGGTCGCCGGCTTCCGAGGGCGTGATGAAGTTCGTGGCCGCGGGCGACGCACAAAGCGTGGCATCCCGGCAGACGATGACAAAACAGAAATTTCCGGTAGCCGTCAGGTCGATGCCGAGGGCGGGACCGGTGACCGTTTCGTCGAGGCCGTTGCTGCAGCAATAGACGCCATTCTTGAATTTGTAGAGGCGTTCTCGCGCGGCAATGTCCATCAGATAAGGCTTGGCTTCGTTCAGCCGGGCCTCGCGCACATAATTGCTGTAGATCGGCACCGCGATGGAAGCGAGGATACCGATGACGGTCACGACGACCATCAGTTCGATGAGGGTGAATCCGCGCTGGCTCCGGCGCATGGATGGGTCCGGCAATTCGATTTTGCTTCGAATTGTTAACCCCCCGGTGGTTCACGCCCCGTAAAGAGGCCTAAACAACGCTCCCACCATGGTTAACGTGGCATTTCATGCATAGAAAAGCCGGGCAGCGATGTCTCGTCGCCCGGCTTGAACAATTTCGAAAGCGAAATTATTTCGCCGCGGCCTGCTTGCCGAACACGGACTCGATGCCTGCGGCGGCGCATTTTTCGCCGTCGCCGCTGGACACGCCCATGGAGCCGATCACCTGTCCGTTCAGCATGATCGGGACCGCGCCAGGTTGCGGAAAATCGCCCATGATATAGGTGGGTGCGAGATTTTGTCCGCTCTTGACGATCTGGGCGGTCTCCGAGCTTGGGCGGCGCCAGCGCAGCGCGTTCTTGGCCTTCAAGAGTGCGGTGTCGATGGCGTTCGGTGCGGAACCTTCCATGGCGTGGGATTCGATCAGGTTCCCGCCCCAATCGAGCACAGCCATTGCGACGACGGTGTTGTTCTTCTGGGCCCAGGCGGTGCAGCCTTCCACGAGGCCGCGGGCCCCGGCGGAACTGATCATGGTGATCGTCCGCGTCGGCGAGCCGGCCGCGGCGGCCCAGGCATCGGCAGTGGTCGCCAAACTCAGCAAAGCGGCAAACGAAAGAAGATAGGCGCTGCGCATGTGTTTCCTCCCCATCATGGTGTGCCCAGTCTATAGGTCCCGGGATCGAGCGTCGAGGATCAGTGGGGCAGGGGCTTTCCCACCGTTTCCGGCAGGAACCAGGGAACGAAGAGACCGATCGCATAGATGCTGCTGATGATGAGCGCGGCATTGGTGATGCCGCCGAACTTCGCCACCAGCGTACCGGCCAGGATCGGAAATACCCAGGCGATCAGCCGCGCGCCATTGAACACGACACTCGCCGCGGTCGAACGCACGGTCGCTGTGAAGAGTTCGACCGGATAGATCGCCATCCAGGAAAAACCGAAGCCGAGCGTGATGACGCCATTGAGGAAGGCGATGAGCGCGAACACATAGAGATTGCCGGTCCACAAATAGGTCATCCAGGTGATGACGAGCGATCCCGCGAAGGTGACGAGCAGATAGGCGCGCCGTCCGAGCCAATCGGCCACGAAGCCTGACGACATATAGGCGAGAAGCCCGCCCAGCGTGTAGATGAGGGCGATGCGCGGTCCCCACACGCCCGCCACTTCACCCTGCGCCTTGGCCAATTGTTCGGCGTAGACGGGCGCCCAGGTGGAGACGGCCCACCATCCGGTGGTGCTCGCGAGCGACAGCAGAAAGGTGAGCCACACGCGACGGCGTGCCTCCGCCGAACGGAACAGGGTCGCGAGTGTGAACGGGCGCTTTGCATCCGGGCCGGCGCCATGGGATTCGCCCTCCACCGCGCTCCAGCGTTTTTCACGCACGGCAGCGAGCCAGCGTTCGGATTCCCCGAGCGAGCGCATCAGATAGAAGACACAAAAGCCGGGAAGCCCGCCGGCCAGAAAAATCAGACGCCAGGTCTCGTCGCCCAAGGGCTGGGTGAGGCTGAGCACGAACCACACGATGGCCGCGAGGAACGAGCCCGCGCCGAATCCCGATTGCAGGAAGCCCAGCCCCTTGGGCCGGGCGCGGTCCGGCCAGGATTCGGCCACCAGCGCGATGCCGGTGCTCCATTCCGCGCCGATGGCGAGCCCCGTGAGGAACCGCATCGCGATGAGCATGGCGAGGCTGGTGCTGAAGGCGGTCAAGCCGGTCAGCCCGGCGTAGAAAAGGATGGAGAGCGTCATCATGCGCTTGCGGCCGAAATAATCGGCCAATATGCCGCCGGCAAGGCCGCCGATGCCCCACCCCAGCAGCGTGATCCCGATAGCGAGCCCCGCATAGATGGCGGCAGATGGGACTTGGTCGGGACGCAGCAATGTGTGGAGCGCGGGCGGCAGCGCGACGATCAAGGCGAAGGCTTCATAGCCGTCGAAGATCCAGCCGAGATAGCTGCCCCACAGCACACGCCAATGCTGCGCGGTCAAGCCCGATTGCCAGCCTGCCGCGGGCGCAGAAGCCGCGATGGATGCGTCAGTGGTCATTCGATCCCAGAAGTGAAAAACACGAAGAACACGAAGCATGCACGAAGCGCACAAAGCGTTCAAACGAATGATCTCTTTGTGAACCCTTCGTGTTCTTGTGTCTGTCTATGCGGTCAAGTGCTGTCGGGAGGGGCGCGGCGCGTGGCGAGTTTCGCGCCGGTCTCGAAATAGCGCCCCGTCACCGCCAGCTCCGCCTCTTCGGCGTTTTCCGGCGTCCATGCCGGCAGCGGATAGCCATGCCAGGGCGATTTCAGGTCGAGCGCCGGCAGACCTAGCGCCTTCCACCGCGTCTGCGCCGCTTCCATGAAATCGCGGCGCGGTAACGATACCGGCAGATAGGGATGTTCGCGGCAGGCATTGATCAGCATGGCCGAGGCGCCCAGCCCGTCCGGATAGCGTTCGTCGGGTCCGGGCGTGACGGAAGGATCCAGCCTGGGCACCTTGCCGCGAATGATCTCGACATCGCGATGGGGCTGCATGGAATAGGAAAGCGCCCACAGTACGGCGTCCATCGAATTGGGCTCGATATCGGAGTCTACGGCGATGAAGATTTTCCCGAGCGAGGAATCGAACGCCGCAGCGGCGCTCAGCGCTGCTTGCGGCTGACCGGGGGCAGGGTGGTCGAGCTGGATCACGAACATCATGTTGCAGCTCGCCATCTCGTGGGAAGCGACCTTGGTCACCGATGGGATATTGCAGGCGTTTTTCAAATGATTGAGGTAGATCGCATCGAACGCGGCCTTGCGGATGACCGTGCTTTCGCTGGGCGGGAATTCGCTGATGATGCCCTGATAGATGGGGCGTTCGCGCTGCGTGATCGCCGAGACCTCGAAAATCTTTTCCATCTTGCGTGGGCCGAGATAACCGCTCGCCTCGCCGAAGGGCGCTTCAGGTTCCAGCAAATCGGTGCGGATTTTGCCCTCGATGACGATTTCGGCGTGCGCCGGCACAACCGCATCGAAGGTTTCACAACGAACCACATCGATGGGCGCGCCATTGAGCGCGCCGGCCAACCCATATTCATCGACGCCATAGGCGAGCTTGCTCGCCGCGGCCAGAAGCAGCGCAGGCGGTCCGCCGATAAAGATGGCGGCGTCCAGCGGCCGCCTGAGCTTGCGCGCTTTTTCCCATTGGATGGCAAGATGCTGCGTCGGCACGTCGGTGGCGCAGCCGATGCGGTCAGGGGCCTTTATCATGCCGCGATAGATGCCGAGATTGTACGAGCCGGTTTCGGGATCGCGCGTCACCCACACACCCGCGGTAATGAAGGGGGCGGGATCGAAGCCCGGCGTCGAGATCAAATGCGGAAAACGATCCGCACCGCCGCCCAGATCGGGACGCCGAAGGATGATGTTTTTCACCGGCGCGTGCTCGCGCGCGATTTCGCGCGGCGGCAGGTGCTTTGCGTTTGCGCGTGCCCAGGCGGCGGCAATCTCGTCAGCCGTGACGCCCAACGCGGCGCCATAGACGGCGCGTGAGCTTCCCAAAGCCCCCAGCACCACCGAGCCGTTATAGACGCGCCCGTGGCTGTCCGTCACCTGGCGAAACCAGAAGGCTTTGCGCTGTTCCTCGATGAGGCCGCGAAATTGTAGCCGGACCAGCGGGACCAGCTCCGTGTCTCTGCATATGGGCTCGTCGATGATGTGCAGCAGTCCGCGCGCGTTCAGCGTGTCGATGTAATCGCGCAAATCACGATATGGCATCAATGTGTCCGCACGAGGGGAAGCATGGCAAGCGAGCACACCATGCAGGACAGAACCAGGAATTCCAGCCCGGCGGTGAAATTCCCGGTTGTGTTGATCAAGACCCCGATAATGAAGGGCGCAAACGAACCGGCGATGTTGGCGAGCCCCGCGAGAATGCCGAATCCGGTGGCCGCGACCTCGCGCGGGATGATCTGCATGCTGAGCGCGAATATGGTCGGCGTCGCCCCGCCCCAGAAGCCGGCGCTGATCGCAAGGCACCATGCCGCGAAATCGGCATCGGGTGCGATTGCCGCGAGATAGCAGAACACGCCCGTCATGAAGAGGGAGCCGCCGCACACCGCCGCGCGCCGTCCAGTCCTGTCGCCAAGCCAGCCAAAAAAAAGTTGGCCCGCGATCACGAACACGAACGGCAAGGCCGAGTAGAAGCCGGTCATTGCGAGGTTGAAATGGCGCGCCTGCTGCAGATAGGAGGGTAGCCAGCTATTCAGCCCCCAGAGATAGATCAGCGTGCCGGAATTGTTCAGCGGCAGCAGCCAGAAACGCCAATCACGGGCGAGCATTCCGAGCGCGGTACGGAAGGGGAGTTGATGCCCGGTGGCGGGCTCGGGTGCATCGGCCGGCCGGTCCTTGAGGAAGAGCCAGACGATGGGCAGAACGACGAAGGCGTTCAATCCCGCCAGCAGATAGAACGACGCGCGCCAGCCATATTGCGCGACCAGGAAAATGACCGCGGGAAATCCGATCAGCGATCCGAGCGGGCTGCCGATCGTCCAGAATGCATTGGCCAAGCCCTGTTCGCGCGGCGGGAACCACCGCTTCACGGTCACCGTGGCCGTCGCGAATTGGGGCCCCTCCGTGATCCCGATCACCGCGCGGGCCCCCAGCATCAGCGGGTAGGAGGTGATCATGCCCATGCTGGCCATGGTGACGGCAAGGATCGCCGCGATGGATGCCAGCGTGCGTTTGGGCCCGAACACATCGCCGACGAAACTGAGCAGCACCGCCGATGCGCCGTAGGGAAAGACAAATGCCGTCATCAAGAGGCCCATCAGGGCGGGATCGCTGGTTCCGATATCGTCTTGAAAGGCGCGGTTGGTGAACAGGACCGCAATGTTGATGCGATCGAAAAAGGCCGTCGTCACCGCGAGCAGCAAAAGAAAGCAGACGAGCCAGCGTGTGCGCACGCGCGGTGTGGCCGCGGCAAGCGGTAAAGGCTGAACGCTGGAATCGTGCACGAAGTCCTCCCTGGCAATCGAGCATAGATAAGGCGCCGCAGGGACGCCATCCTTCGCCAAGCTCAGGATGAGGACTTTTTCCCATCCTCATGTGAGCGCGTCGAACCATGAGAGCTTTGCCATTGTGAAAGCGCACCCGACATAGCTAGTTTGGTGAGCCAAATCGGAAAAAGAAGAGACGATGCGCATTATCGATGCCGGCCGTCTGGAGCGGGGCCGCGAAAGGGCGGCGAAAGCCGCGCGCGGCGCCGACCGGCATCTCTATTTCCACGGGGTCGCCGAGGCGCGTTACGTGCTGCGCAAGGTTTTCCGGCTTGTCGAGGAAGAGGCCAAGCGCGCCGGCATCGACCCGCTTGCCCACCAAGCCCTGATCCAGATTTGCGGCAGTCAGACCGGCGCCCTCAAGGTCAAGGATTTGGCCGAACGCCTCGACATCACGCCGGCCTTTGCCTCCAGCCTGGTGAAATCCTTGGCGGTCAAGGGCTTTGTGGTCACGGCGCGCGACAAACAGGACAGCCGTGTCAACTGGATCAGGGTCACCCGTCAGGGCCGCGCTTTGCTGCACCGCATCGACGAGCAGGTACAGGTCCATGTCGACTATTTCACGCGAACATTGTCGGCGCAGCAGACCGAGGCCGCGCTCGCCATCCTCATGTTCTATGCCGGAGTTTCGCTGAAACCGCGTCCCGGAGATGTGAAGAAAGCTTAGTAGACAAACCTATCTAAAGAACATAATCTTGAAAAGATATTGGAGAATTTCTTGACGGCAGACGACGCGACCTTCCGAAATTCCATGCGCCTGCTTGCGTCCGGCGTCACCATCGTGGCCAGTGCATCGGCCGGGTGGCGCAGCGGATTGACCGCTACCGCCGTCTGTTCGCTTGCGCTAACCCCCCCGCGCGTTCTCGTGTCCATTAATATGCAGGGCCACACCTATGAGGTCGTGGTCCAAAGCCGCTGCATGTCGGTGAATCTCCTGGCCCATGACCAGGAAAGCCTGGCCTGCGTATTCGCTGCAAAGCGCGCCGCCGAGGATGAGGATCGCTTCGTTCACGGCACATGGAAGGCGGGCGCGACCGGGGCCCCGATGCTCTTCGATGCGTTGGCCGCGCTCGATTGCCGCGTGACGGAAATCATCCCGCTCGACAGTCATGCGATTCTGATCGGCGTTGTCGAAGACATCGTCTTCGGTCCACGCCGCTCGCCGCTGATCCATTTCGAGGCCGCTTACACATCCATCCTCACATCGCCCGAGAATTCATCATGAACGCTCCCCAAACGCGTAGCCTGCGCACCGGCGCGGAATATCTCGAATCCATCCGCGAAGACGGCCGCCGGATTTATTTCGAGGGCGAGCTCGTGAAGGATGTCACGACGCATCCGGCCTTCCGTGGTGCGGCCCATTCGATGGCGGGGCTGTTCGATGTGGCCGCCGATCCCGCCAACGCCGCACGGATGACGTTTCCTTCGCCCGTGACCGGCGCGCCCGTCTGGCGCTGCTATCAAATTCCGAAGACAAAAGAAGATCTCGCCGGCCGCCGCGCCATGAGCGCGCGCTGGGCCGAGGAAACCTTCGGGTTGATGGGCCGCACGCCCGACCACGTGGCGGGGTTCCTCGCCGGCTATGCCGCCAAGCCCAGCGTGTTCGCCGAAGCCGGTGCGCAATACGCCGAAAACGTCGTGCGCTATCACGAATATGCGCGCGACCATCATCTCTATCTGTCTTACGCCATCGTGCCGCCGCAGATCGACCGCTCGAAACCGGCGCACAAGCAATCCGACCCCACGCTCCATGCGGGAGTCGTGGGAGAACGCGACGGGGGCATCGTGCTGAAAGGCGCGCAGCAGCTCGGTACTGGGGCGGTATTCTCCGATGCCGTCTACATCAGCTGCATCCATCCGCTCGGTCCAGGAGACGAGGCTTATGCTTTCGCGGCTGCGGTGCCCATCAATGCGCCGGGCCTGAAGATCTATCCCCGGCGTTCCTATGCCGCAGGCGTGACCAGCCGTTTCGATTATCCGCTGTCCTCGCGTTTCGACGAGGTCGATTCGCTGATCGTGCTCGATGATGTGTTCGTGCCGTGGGAGAATGTGTTCTGCTACCGCAATCTCCAGTTGGCCCGCGACCAATGGTGGCGCACGCCGTCGCATTCCTATGGCAATCATCAGGCGCAAATCCGTTATGGGGTGAAATTGCGCTTCCTGATGGGGCTGACCAAGCGGCTCTGCGAAATCACCGGTGTCGACACCATGCCCCCGGTGCAGATCATGCTGGGCGAGATGGCGGCCTATGCCACCATTGTGGACTCCATGATCCGGGCTCAGGAGTTCGAGGCGACAATCGATGCGGAAGGCGTGGTCTGGCCGTCCAAATCCGCGCTTTACGCGGTGATGGCGCTGCAGTCCGAGATCAATCCGAAGCTCCTCAACATCGCGCGCGAACTGGCGGGCGGCTCCATCATCATGCTGCCCTCGGCGGAAAAGGATTTCGATTCCCCCGAAATGGCGGCCGATCTGGAGCGCTATATCGCCTCGCCGGGATACCCGTCTCGCCTGCGTACCCAGGTCCTGAAACTGGTGTGGGATCTGATCGGCACCGAATTCGCCGGCCGCCACGAGCAATATGAAAAATTCTACGGCGGCGCGTCGTTCCTGGTGAAGCAGAACATGGCGCGGGCCTATGATTTCGCGGGCGCCACGCGGCTGGTCGACCGGGCTCTCGCCCTCTCCAATACGGATTGAGCGAGAAGCCGTTGCAAAAGCGGGCGCGATGCTCGACAAACCGCAAGGTTTAAGATGAGTTCAGGGGACGTCCTATGAGTGTTGAGCGCAAGCCCGCCGCTTTCGGCG